>NZ_CAXATZ010000016.1:0-57549 GCF_963971605.1 uncultured Xanthomarina sp. | reverse complement strand
CAACCTAGAAACGGTAGATTGTTATAATCCCAAGGTGGTTCAAGCCACAATGGGCTCAATAACCAGGGTAAATGTGAGTTATTTAAATTTGACAGATTTTTTAAAAACTACCCATATGCCAATTTTTGGAGCTTTTATGGAAGGGGATAACATCTATAAGAGCCAGTTGCCAAACAAGGGTATTCTTGTGCTTGGTAACGAAGCGAATGGTATTTCCAGAGAGATAGAGCAGGTAATTACCACCAAAATAAGTATTCCCAGGTTTGGCCAATTACAATCCACCGAAAGTTTAAACGTAGCTACTGCAGCAGCCATTTTGTTGAGTGAGTTTCGCAGAAGTGAAAGGTAATGGGCTGTTTGTTATCCGGTTGTGGCAAACCAACTTAACAGCTAGATCTTATTGAAACGTAAAGTTAATAAACACACCACGTGTTTTCATGGATTCTATGTTTCCAGTCCAAGGGGAATTAGGGTCTGCATCTCTAACCAGTTCATCGTTAATGGCAAAAACTCCACGAATGGATGGCGTAAACTTAAAGTAATAGAGATAAAAATCGATACCAAAACCTACTTCGTAAAAGTACATGTTTTTCTTGGTCCTAAATTTCCCAGCACTATTGTCGTCTGGGTTATCTTCGTTACTGGACAGGTTTAAAGCCGTAGAGATACCACCTACAATAAAGGGTTTAAAATTGTTTAAACGTTTGGTGGAGACTTTTAACAGCAAAGGTACGTGTATGTATGTGGATTTCACTTCCCTTTCTAAATCGGAAGGAGAAAAGTCTATTCCGTTAAAATAAGATTCAGGATACTCCAAGGTTCTGGTGGTTATGTATAAGCCAGGTTCCAACCTTAAATCCAGATAATCGTTTATTCGCATGTTTCCTACAAGTCCTACGTTAAAACCTGTAGATTTTGCGACTTGAATGTCTGGTTTGTCCTGTTTGTAGTCAAAATTGAAATCGTAACTGTTAAAACCAATAAAATAACCATAGCTTAAAAAAGCCTTATCAACATTTTCATCGTTTAATATTTTTTCTTTTGAAAACAGTTGTGCCGAAGCCAACTGGAACATGAATAAAAAAGCGAACAGAAAAATGATGTTTTTCATATTATTTTTTTGATGATGTATAAATTGTAGCCACTCCAAAAGTTTGTGGTCTGTTTACAACATTTATAAACCCAATTTCGCGCAAAATATTGTTTAAAGTTTCGCCATAAGGAAAAACGGAAGCAGAATCGCTTAAATATTTATAGGCGCTTCGGTCTTTGGAGAACAATTTACCAATAAGCGGCATAATGTTTTTGGTATAGAGATTGTAGCCCTGTTTAAAAGGTGTTTTTGTGGGAACAGAGGTTTCCAAGATAACAAAGATGCCACCAGGTTTGAGTACGCGAAGTATTTCTACCAGACCTTTTTCCAGGGTTTCAAAATTTCTTATTCCAAATCCTACTGTAATGGCGTCAAATGTGTTGTCTTCAAAAGGTAAATTTTCAGAGTCACCAACCACCATTTCAATTCTATCCTGCAAAGACTTGTTCAATATTTTTTCTTTCCCAACATTCAGCATGCCTTCGCTAATATCCAATCCAATGATTTTTTCGGCATTGGTTTCAGCTAGATTAATGGCCAGATCACCTGTTCCTGTAGCAATGTCTAGAATGATATTTGGATTTGTGTCTGCAACCAATTGAACAGCTTTTTTTCGCCATTTAATATCTATACCAAAAGAAATAACACGATTCAATCCATCGTATTCCTTGGAAATGGTATCAAACATTTTGGTTACTTGTTCTTTTTTACCTAGCTCACTATTTTTATATGGCTTAACTTTTGTCAATGTGAAATTTTTGCACAAACCTACATATTTATTTTCAATTTAATTGAGTCCGTGAAACTCAAAATGCGTATTTGTGGGTTTTTATTTTGTATCATCTAAAATTAAGGAGCATGAGAGAAAACAGAAAGTTTTTTTAGGATTATGGTAACTTAAAATCAAATAATTATATCTGGATATTTCCTTTAATAAATCTAATTTACAGTATATTTGCACTACTTTATTACTATTTAACACATGAAAATAATTATTGCTGGAGCTGGTGAAGTAGGATTTCATTTAGCAAAATTATTGTCTTACGAATCTCAAGAAATTACCTTAATAGATACCAATAAAGAGAGTCTAACTTATGCAGACAATCATTTGGATATCAAAGTTATAAGAGGAGATGCCACTTCCATAACCATTTTAAAAGATGCCAAAATAGAATCAAGTGATTTGTTGATTGCGGTTACCTCTTCTGAAACAACAAACATAACAGTTTGTGTGTTGGCCAAACAACTTGGTGCCAATAGAACGATAGCCAGAATATCCAATACCGAATTTGTACACTATAAAGACGAAATAGGGTTTACCAAGCTTGGTATAGACGAACTTATATCACCAGAATCCTTGGCAGCCTCTGAAATAGAATTGCTATTAAGTCAATCGGCATTCAATGATAGTTACGAATTTGATGGAGGTGCCTTAACCATGGTAGGATTAAACCTATCCAGAACAGCACTTTTTGTTGGAAAAACAGTGCAGGAAGCCGCTAAAATTTATCCTGAAATACATTTCGTTCCAATAGCGATACAACGTTTTGGAACACAATATACCATTATTCCAAGAGGTGATACCCAATTCAAGGAAGGTGATAATGTGGTTTTTATTACTTCGGAAGGTGGTGGACAGGAGCTTTGTACCTTAACCGGAAAAATCAATACCGAGATAAGGAACGTAATGATTCTTGGTGGAAGTAAAATTGGTTATAAAACAGCAAGGGACTTGAGCAAACAATATCCAAACATCAAGCTTATTGAGAAAGATAAAGATCGTGCCTTTGATTTGGCAGATGAATTGATTGATGTTCTTGTAATTAATGGTGATGGGAGAAATGTAGACCTTCTGGATGAGGAAAACTTGAAAGACATGGATGCGTTTATTGCCGTAACCGGAAACTCCGAAACCAATATCATGTCCTGTCTTGTGGCAAAATCCAAAGGTGTTAGGAAAACCATTGCCTTGGTTGAAAATATGGATTATTTTGAACTGTCACATTCCATTGGAATTGACACTTTAATCAATAAAAAGCTATTGGCAGCCAACAATATTTTTAGATATATTAGAAAAGGTGAGGTTATAGCCATGACAAAACTCAATAATATGAATGCCGAATTATTGGAGTTTAAGGTAAAACCAACTTCCAAAATTTGCAACAAATTAATAAAGGATATCGATTTTCCTAGATCTGCCATAATTGGTGGGATTATAAGAAACGGAAAAGGGCATATTGCACTTGGTGATTTTAGGGTAGGTGTAGAAGATAAAGTAGTGGTTTGTTGCTTGCCAAGGTCCATAAAACAAGTAGAAAAATTATTCCTATAATTACTGTCTGTGAAACTTAACTACAAAATAATTTTTCATTTTTTAGGGCTTCTGTTATTGTTTAATGGAGGGTTTATGCTATTATCTTCTTTAATCAGCTTGATCTATAAAGATGGTGTTACATTCAACCTGTTTCTTTCAGGAGGAATCACTATTTTGGTTGGTCTTTTAGTTATGTTCAACACCAAAGACCACAACAAGGAAATGAACAAACGAGAAGGTTATATAGTTGTTGCCTTTGGCTGGATTGTAATGACCTTGTCTGGAACCATTCCTTATCTGTTAACAGGAAGCATTACCAGTTTTACGAACGCTTTTTTTGAGACCATGTCTGGGTATACCACTACAGGTGCAACCATTTTAAACGATATAGAGATAGTACCCAAAGGGGTTTTATTTTGGAGAAGTTTAACCCATTGGATTGGTGGTATGGGAATTATTGTGCTGGCAGTTGCTATATTGCCTTTGTTGGGTATTGGCGGCATGCAAATGTTTGCAGCTGAGGCTCCTGGGCCAAGTGCAGATAAATTGCATCCAAGAATTACAGATACAGCTAAACGTTTGTGGTTGATTTATTTTGGTTATACAGCTGCTGAAACCATTTTGTTGAAAGTTGCAGGTATGTCTTTTTTTGATGCCATCAACCATTCCTTGTGTACACTGTCAACAGGTGGTTTTTCAACAAAAAATGCCAGTATTGCTTATTGGAATGGACACCCTAGAATACAATACATTATAATTGTTTTTATGTTCCTGGCAGGAACCAACTTTGTATTGAGTTACTTTGCTTTTAAAGGTAAAATCCAGAGGGTTTTAAGGGACGAAGAACTTAAGCTATATTTCAAATTCATTGCCATTTTTACCATAATAGCAGCTTTGATCATTTATTTTAAAGCAGATTTAACAACTTCAACAATTGAACATCCCATGGTTTGGGGAAAAGCTGAAAGTTCTTTTAGGCATGCTTTGTTTCAAGTTATTTCTGTGGTTACTACAACCGGTTTTATCACTGCAGATTATACCTTATGGACTCCTTTGTTATTGGTTTTCCTTTTTGGGCTCATGTTTCTTGGAGGTTCGGCAGGAAGTACTTCAGGAGGTGTCAAGGTGGTAAGACATTTAATCCTTATTAAAAATGGGTTTTTGGAATTTAAAAGAGCTTTGCATCCCAATGCTGTATTGCCTGTTAGGTATAACAATAAAGCGGTAACTGGAGATATTGTATTTAATATTCTGGCCTTTTTTATTCTATATATGTTGTCTTTTATAGTAGGAGCCTTAGTGTTTTCTATGTTTAACATCGATTTTATGTCGTCCATTGGGCTTTCGGCCTCTAGTTTGGGGAACGTGGGTCCAGCTTTGGGTAATTTTGGGCCAGTAAACAATTATGCAGCTTTGCCATCTCTTGGCAAGTGGTGGGCTTCGTTTTTAATGCTTATTGGACGTTTGGAATTGTTTACGGTTCTTATTTTATTAACCCCTTTCTTTTGGCGTAATCGATAGACAGTTTTTCTAATGTAACATTTTGTAAGTTTTTTCTACTAATAAGTAAAGCGTTTTTTTTAGATTGTTAACTGATGATCTTTGAGTGCGATCTCAATAAAACTATCTTTTATATGTTGCCAAAATCGAAATCATACAAATGATTTGATGGGTTTTTAAAGTTACTACGTTTCATTACAAAACACATATTATGGGTGGAGAAGGATCAATGATGCAAATGATTCATACTTTGAGAAACAATAAAAGTATGTTGAATAAAAGAAAAGACAGACGTGTTGTCAATACAAGCATTTCTGGAAAAAAAAACTTGAATTTCACAATACGTCAACAGAAAAAGATTTGTTGGAAATAAGATTAAAACTTCAAAAGGAAAGAAAACAAAAGCAAGTAAAAACAATCCTAGTGTTTTGTGTTTTTATGTTTGTATTGATAAGCGTGTTTATTTATTTTCATTGATAAAAAAATCCACTGGAAATAGTGGATTTATATTTTTATTATGAATTGTTTTCTTAACTAACGGCTTCCTTGATGCGTTTAATGGCTTCAATAATTTGAGCCTGACTCGCAGCATAGCTTATTCTAATGCAATCTGGGTTTCCAAAAGCGTCACCAGTAACGGTTGCCACAAGAGCTTCTTCTAAAAGGTATAAAGAAAAATCCGTGGCATTGTGAATGGTTTTTCCTCTTAAGGTTTTCCCAAAGTAATAAGAAATATTTGGGAACACATAAAAGGCACCTTCAGGTGTGTTTGTTTTAAAGCCTTCAATTTCTGATAATAAATCGAGAACCAAATCCCTACGGATTTTAAACTCGTCTATCATGTATTTAACCTTGGAAGGAGGCTCGTTTAAAGCGGTAATGGTGGCACGTTGCGCAATGCAGTTCGCGCCACTTGTAATTTGTCCTTGCATCTTGTTGCAAGCACGTGCAATCACTTCTGGAGCTCCTATATAACCAATTCTCCAACCTGTCATGGCAAACGCTTTGGAAACACCATTGACAGTTATGGTCCTATCAAACATATCTTCAAATTGAGCCATGCTGGCATGACCATCGGTTGTGAAATTGATGTGTTCATAAATCTCATCGGAAACCACGTAAATGTCTGGGTGTTTTTGAAGCACGTCGGCTAGTGCTCTCAATTCTTCGGTACTATATAAAGAACCACTGGGATTGCAAGGAGAGCTATACCAAATCATTTTGGTTTTAGGTGTGATGGCAGCTTCCAGCTGTTCTGGAGTCATTTTAAAATCGGTATCGATAGTCGTTTTTACTTCTACAGGAACACCTTCAAAAAGCTCCACAATATCAGCATAGCTAACCCAATATGGGCAAGGCAATATCACCTCGTCTCCTTTATTTATCATAACGGAAGCTACATTGGCCAAGGCTTGCTTGGCACCAGTAGAAACAACAATTTGAGGTAAGGTGTAACTTAAATTGTTATCGCGTTTAAATTTGGTGATAATGGCTTCCTTTAATTCCACATAACCATCTACTGGAGAATATGAGTTATAATTCTCGTTGATGGCTTGAATAGCAGCTTCTTTTATGTAATCTGGAGTGTTGAAATCTGGTTCGCCAAGACTCAGTCCAATAATATCTTTTCCTTGTGCTTTAAGTTCCCTGGTCTTTGCTGCCATTGCTAATGTGGCAGAGGTAGACATGTTTAAAACTCTTTCTGAAAGTAAGCTCATGCTGTTTGGTTGTTATGTGGTGCAAAAAAGGGATTATGCCATGCTAGGCTTTCTTCCCAACATTTTCAATTGGTTGTAGTGTTCTGCTATGGCTTGCCATATGGATTGATATTCGTTATATGGCAAGCTAAATTCGTGTGCTGTTTCCCTAACGATTTTTGCTATGTTTTTATAATGAATATGACTGATGTGCGCAAATAAGTGATGTTCCACCTGTCTGTTTAAGCCTCCAGTATAAAATTCAACAATCCAACTTTTAGGTGAGAAATTTGAGGTGGTAAACAATTGATGGATGGCCCAAGTGTTTTTCATGTTACCGTTTTCGTCTGGTAAAGGCATTTCAGTATTTGGCATCACGTGTGCCAATTGAAAAATGACACTTAAAATGATTCCTGCTGTATAATGCATGATTAAAAACCCTATCAACACTTGCCACCAAGCGTAACCCAAGGCTAACGGTAAAACAACCCAAATGGAATAATATATAATTTTTCCTATAATTAACTTGGTCCATTGTGTGGCTGGATTAGGAAAATCGCCATAAGACAACTTTCTTTTCAAATACACATATGTTTGTTTAAAATCTGTGGTAATTGCCCAATTTACAGTTAAAAGACCATATAGTAAAAAAGCATAATACTTTTGGTATTGATGTATTTTCAACCATTTGGAATGCTTGGAAAAACGAATGATTCTACCAGCATCAATATCTTCATCATGACCTTGAATATTTGTATAAGTATGGTGCAACACATTGTGTTGTACTTTCCAGTTGTAATCGTTGCCAGCTAAGATATGTATACTGCTTCCCATGAGTTTGTTAACCCATTTTTTACTGGAAAAAGAGCCATGGTTGGCATCGTGCATCACGTTCATACCTACACCAGCCATACCAACACCTATGACCATCATAGACAATATTTGCAGCCAAGTAGGTAAGTCTACTGTTAATAAAAGGATCAAAGGACCTAAGAGTAAGGTAAACATGAAAACTGCTTTTAAATACAGTTTCCAGTTGCCTGTTTTTTTTATGTTATTTTCTTTAAAATAATCATTGACACGTTTGTTCAGTGTCCTGAAAAATTTTGCAGAGTCTGTTCTTGAGAACGATAATGTTTGTTTTGTCATGCTATTGTTTTTACTCAATAATGGAGATTTAAAATTTCTTTGGGGTTTGCCTCGTAATATAAATGCTTTTTTTGAAATGCCTCATGGGTTTGTCCTGAGGTACTTAACAATAATAGTACGTTTTATATACGAGTATCATATATGGTGCCAAATATAAATAATAATGATGTGTATCTTAATAAAGTTTTCATAAAAAAGCACAATAATTTATCTATTTTTGTCCAAAATTACAAATTCATGGAACTAATCCTTAAGTACTTTCCTAAGCTTACAGACGATCAAATAGATAAATTTACTAGGTTGGAAGGCTTGTATCAAGATTGGAATCTAAAGATAAATGTGGTGTCGCGAAAGGATATAGACGAATTGTATTTAAGGCATGTGCTCCATTCCCTGGCCATAGCAAAAGTGATAGATTTTAAGCCTGGAACAAACATACTGGATGTTGGTACTGGAGGAGGTTTTCCTGGTATTCCTTTAGCCATTTTGTTTCCAGAATGTTCCTTTCATTTGGTTGATAGCATTGCAAAAAAACTGAAGGTTGTGGATGAGGTTGTTGAAGGTTTGGGCTTGGAAAACGTAAAAACTACCAATAAGCGCGTGGAAGACATTCATGGTACTTACGATTTTATTGTAAGTAGGGCAGTAGCTGCCATGCCAACTTTTGTGCATTGGGTAAAAGGAAAAATTGCTAAAAAACAAAACCATGAATTAAAAAATGGGATTATTTATCTTAAAGGAGGCGATTTAACCGAAGAACTCCAGAACTATAAAACCGTTCGCATTTATAACATTACAGATTTTTTTCAAGAAGACTTTTTTGAAACCAAAAAAGTGGTGCATTTGCCCATGAAATATAAAGGTTGATTTGCAGAATATATATAACCAATAAAGCCTTTCAATATTGAAAGGCTTTATTGGTTATTCACAACTCTTTTATTTTATAATGAGTTTTGTTCTCCATGTTAAACCTGTATGAGTGTCCACATTTAAAATATACATTCCAGAAGCAGCATTTACAGGAATGGCTGTTTTGTTGCTTAGGTTTGAATTTTGATGGTAAACCATTTTTCCTGTTAAATCCATTATGGAAATAGTTGCGTTTGGATATACTTTCGTACTCAACAAGGTTAAAGTGCTTGTAATTGGATTTTGCTTTAGTTTGATGCTGTTTTCCAAATACGATTCCGTTACTAAGGTTTCAAGTAAAATTTCGTCTAGGGCAAATGCAACATTCCCTTCGGTTAGGGTTACGTGAGGTTCGTTGTCTGTTGGCATAAACCATGCGTCGAAAGGTGTGACACTGGTAGTTGCTCTAGCAGTTGTTATTCCATTTGGCGTGTGGAACCAATCAATTTCATTATTGGTAATTTCAAAAGCCATGGCGCTTACACTTGGAATAAAATTAAAATAATCGGTACTTAACGAAGCTAAAAATTCGCCTACCAAACCATCTGTAGATAAATCTTCAGTTAATTTCAGTATATCGAACAAACCACCAGAAGCAGCATCTACACCATTTGAATAAGTGAAAGCCCTGGAATCTGCATTGTTGATTCTATCGTTGGCCAGAGGGAACCACCACGCAAAATCCAAATGGACTTTACTGGTTTGAATTTGTGTGCTAGCGTTTGGGGTGAAAAAAGTTTCAACTTTCAAATCGGCTCCTGTCATCACATTAATATTTGCATTAAGAATTCTGGTGCCTGGATTTAGGTTATTCGCGTTGGCTGTGTTGTCTGGATAGCGATTATTGACTCCACTTCCATTAATTATGGCTATGTTTCTTGTTAACTCGGGAAATCCAGAAGCCGTTAAGCCATTCATCCTGGCGTCTAAAACAGCTTTAAAAGGATGTGCTCTTGGCAAGGCAAGTGAACTGTTAAAGGTTACTCCGTCGCTATTGGTTATATGTGGTTCAAATTGGTCTGTGAGCATTTGTCTGGCAGCCGAAGATTTCAGCATCCCATCAATAATAGGTTGCAGTTCTTCCACGTTTTGGTCTCCAAGTACCCAAAAATCATCCAGTCCAAACGCTAAAAAATTAAATTGATGTTGAAATCCTATTGGCACGTTAGCACCATGGTGAGGCGCATCAAAAGAAATCCATAGTCTTGTTTCATGGTTCATGTTTTGGTTTTCCATATAGTTAAGGGCATATCTGGAAATCAATCCACCCATACTAGGGCCAATAATAACATTTTCGGCTGTGCCAACTTTTTGGGCATTTATGGTGTTTATCAATTCCACCAAGAGCATGGCATTACGTTCAATAAAATCGACTCCTCCATCAATAACTGCTGCATCTGCCGTTCTTGTGTATATGGGGAAGTTTAAAATAACCACGTCAAATCCTTCAGTTCTCACTAGGTCGCCAAGATTTGAGGTAGTGCCATTGTCGTCAAAACCCAATAGATCGTAAAGTCCTGTAATGTCCCTTCCGTCTCCAGGATCAAAACCATCAACCAGAAAAATAGGCTTGTCCAAAACATTATCTGCACTTAAATACACTTCATATTCACCAGTGCCAGGATACGAAACAGTTTCACCATAAGGGGATAGGTCTGGCGTGATACTGGCATTAAAAGTGGTTATGACACGATTGAAAAGGGCGTATAAATCAGCATTGGAATAAGTGATTTCAATGTTTGAATGGCGTATGATTGTTTCATCGGAATCAAGGGTTAATTTAAACGTGATTTCTTTTTTTCCAGCTTCCAAATAATCAACAACGATGTTTTGGTCCAGTACGATGTTTCTAAACCCTGCTCCATCATTAAAATCCACTTGTATGCTTTCAATAACCCGATCTGTTGTGTTAAAAATGTTTGAAGCCGATAACACAAAGCTGGTTTGCAAACCTTTGCTACTGCTTCTTAGAGGAGCTGTTAAAGTGATGTGTTTCTGCTCGAAAACAGGATTGTTATTGGTTCTTGTTAAAAAACCATCGGCATCTTTTCTTATGGTATTGTTTTGGAATGCTTCGTTTGTAATCGATTCATAATCACTATGAATGATGGCAAGGGGAATCACCTTGGTAAAATAACTTTGTTTGCTTTGTTCTTTTAAATGTTCCAAAGGAAGAAAACGATTTTGTAGGTCGCCATGTGCTATGGCTTTGTAAGCTTGATAAAAATTGTAATTGTTTATGGTTTTTTCATTGTAGGTTTCAAGTTCAAAAATTGGTGAACTTGTAATTAAAACCGAAGTTTCCATGTCTGAAACATCAAATTTTTGAAGTGCTTGCATTTTGTCTTGTGCGAACACACTAGCAGATAAAAGTAAAAGTAAAGGGAAGTAGATTTTTTTCATCTTCAATATAGTTGGTTAGTAGATAAATATAATAAGTTCTATTTTTAACCGGATAATTGTAAGATAAAAGGCATAAAAAAACCCTTAAGAAGTAAACTTAAGGGTTTTTTGTATAAGGTTGTCTGTTGTTTATCCCAAGAAAGGGTATCTGTAATCTACAGGAGTCACAAATGTTTCTTTAATCAATCTAGGAGACACCCAACGCATTAAGTTTTGTGCAGATCCAGCTTTGTCGTTAGTTCCGGAAGCTCTTGCGCCACCAAAAGGTTGTTGCCCAACAACAGCTCCAGTTGGCTTGTCGTTAATATAGAAGTTTCCAGCACTGTTTTGTAAGGCATTGGTTGCTTCAACTATGGCATATCTGTCTGTTGCCAGAACAGCTCCAGTTAGGGCGTATTCGCTTGTTTCGTCAACCAGTTTTAAAGTTTCGGAATATTTGTTTTCATCGTATACGTAAATGGTGATTACTGGCCCAAATAGTTCAGTGCACATGGTTTCGTACTTAGGATTTGTGGTAACAATAACAGTAGGCTCAATAAAGTAACCTTTGGACTTGTCATATCCACCACCAACAATAATTTCAGCATCAGAAGCAGCTTTTGCTTCATCTATATATTTCGCCAATTTGTCAAAAGAACCTTCATTGATAACAGCTGTTATAAAGTTGGTCATGTCTTCCGGAGATCCCATTTTAAAAGACTTCACATCTTCTACCACGTATTTTTTAACATCTTCCCAAATATTGTTAGGGATGTAAGCTCTAGATGCAGCACTACATTTTTGTCCTTGGAACTCAAAAGCTCCTCTGGAAATGGCAGTTGCCACTTGTTTTGTATTGGCCGATTTATGAGCTATTATAAAGTCTTTTCCACCTGTTTCACCAACAATTCTTGGGTAAGTTTTATAGTTTTCAATGTTGTTCCCAATTTGTTTCCATAAACTTTGGAAAACTGGAGTGGAACCAGTATAGTGTAATCCTGAGAAATGTGGATTTGCCATAACTGTATCTGTTATCATTCCTGGGTTTCCAAAAACAACGTTAATCACGCCATCAGGAACTCCAGCTTCTTTAAATACATCCATGATAATTTTGGCTGAATAGATTTGGTTGTTACTTGGTTTCCAAACCACCACATTACCCATTAAAGCCATACAAGAAGGTAGATTTCCAGCAATAGCCGTAAAGTTAAAAGGAGTTACGGCATAGGTAAACCCTTCCAAAGGTCTGTATTCAACACGGTTCCAAGCGTCGCTTGTGCTTTCTGGTTGTTCCATGTAAATATCTGTCATGAACTGGACATTAAAACGAAGGAAATCTATCAACTCACACGCAGCATCAATTTCAGCTTGATGAATGGTTTTAGATTGTGCAATCATAGTTGCTGCATTAATTTTAGCTCTGTAAGGACCTGCAATTAATTCGGCAGCTTTTAAAAAGATACCAGCACGTTGTTCCCAAGGCATTTGGGACCAAGATTTTCTAGCTTCAAGAGCTGTGGCAATAGCTTCCTCTACATGAGATTTTTCAGCTAAATGAAAGGTTCCAACTATATGCTTGTGGTCATGAGGAGGAGACATGGTTCTGGTATTGCCAGTTTTTATGTCTTTTCCGTTAATGTACATTGGTACATCCACTTGACTGTTATACATTTCTTTATAGGCTTTTAAAACAGCCTCTCTTTCTGGAGATCCTGGAGCATAACTTTTAACAGGTTCGTTAACAGCTATTGGTACATTAAAAAATCCTTTTCCCATGATTGTTTTGGTTTTGTAATTTGTAAAAATTTCAGCTGCAAAGGTACAATATTTTTACCGATTATCTTTTCTTTGTTATGCTAAAGACAAGTTAAAGTATTGGTTTTTTTGTAAGTTGTGCTTTGGTAACCAGACTCTAGATTTTATGTGTACAGTAACAGTAGTTCCTTTAGGGCATTCCAATTTTGTGTTGACATCCAATAGAGACGAAGCCCCAAGCAGAGAGACTTTGTCTCCAGATTTTTATATGGAAGGGGATTCCAAACTTTTGTATCCAAAAGATAAACTTGCTGGCGGAACCTGGATTGGGGTTAGCAGCAAAAAGCGTCTTGTTTGTTTGTTAAATGGTGGTTTTACCAAACATGAACGACAGGACAGTTATAGATTGAGTAGAGGTGTGGTTGTTAAAGATTTATTGACCTCAGATTCTGTTTTAAAGACCATTGAAACATATAATTTAATGGATATTGAACCTTTTACAGTTGTTATGATTGAATGGCAAAAGGAGCTGCAATTGTTTGAGCTGGTTTGGGATGGAACAGCCAAGCATGTTAAAAAACTCCCTATGGAACCTCATATTTGGTCATCGTCTGCAC
Organism: uncultured Xanthomarina sp.; assembly: GCF_963971605.1. Lineage (NCBI taxonomy): Bacteria > Pseudomonadati > Bacteroidota > Flavobacteriia > Flavobacteriales > Flavobacteriaceae > Xanthomarina > uncultured Xanthomarina sp. Next base: position 44,133 of record NZ_CAXATZ010000016.1, on the reverse strand, counting down.
TGTATACAAAAGCGATGAAACAATCCAGATACAATTGGTTTCAGGAGTTTCAGAAGCAAAACAGCCCAAATCCTGAGAGTATTTTGGAATTTCATCAAACAGCTGGTGCCCAACAAAAGGATTATGGTGTTGTTATGGATCGTGGCTTTGTTAAAACAACCAGTATTACACAAGTGGTAAAGAGCAACGGCATGGTAAACATGATGTTTTTAAATCTTTTGAATGACCAACTGTCTCAAGCAACTTTTAATGTTGATACGTCTAAATAATCAGGAGTTTAGAATAAATAAAAACTTAAGAAAGTTATAGCGAAGGCTAATTTAAAGCATAAGGAGTGCTTAATTTAAACCTTGGAATTGTGACTTCAAATTTTTTGGATGTGTTAAGATTGATCATGCTATAAAATCCATACATGGCTCCAAAAGGTGAAGACAGCAAGCATCCTGATGTATAGGTATGCGATTCTCCAGGTTTTATAACAGGTTTTTTCCCAATAACACCTTCTCCAGAAACTGTTTCTAAATTGTTCAAGGCATCCAATATGGTCCAATGTCTTGCATACAACTGTACAGAGTCTTTGCTCTGGTTTTCGATAGTGATTTTGTAACCAAAGGCAAATTGGATCTTATAATTTTTATAAAAAGTGCCTTCAAAATTGGTCTCTGCCGAAATTTTAATCCCTTGTGTAACCTGTTGAACCATTTTTATTGGGTTTCTATTAATTGGAAAGTGCTAAAATAAAAAATTAAACGCTTAGTATCACAAAATATTAGACCATGTGCATGTTTAACAGGGTTTAATTGGTAATATCTATAGAACTCGACTCGCCAACACCTATAAGTCTGTCGTATCTGGCTCCTAGATCCCTATAGTAAACCAGTACTTTATAGTTGTTTTCCGTTTCATCGTGATTGCCACTAATGGCTCCTTCCTGTAGTTGGTTGTTTTCATCTACCAACACGTATTTATAACTGTAGAACCCTTGTTTTAATAATATTGGAACTTCGTAAACGCCTCTAGCCTCATTAAAATACATTTTATTGGTTTGTGTCAATTCATAATTATTGAAATTCCCATAGACATAAATGGATTTGTTTAATAGCTCTGGTGTGGGTAATAACGAAAAGTGTATCCAAACATAATCTGCTTCAATCCAAGGTTTTTCGGTGTATAACGCATTTATTACAAAATTTCCATTAATATCTGGGTTGTAAGTGTAAGGTTTGTTTGCCCTTACCACATCAGTAAACAGGTAATTATTGTACAGGTCGTCCAATTGAATATGCTCTATGGCAACGTTGGCACCTTTTACATCTTTATTTTCAAAAGACAAATATTCGTTGCCTCCCCAAAAAGTGGTTTCAGAAGTGTATTTGTAAATAAGCTCATTGCCCAAGGTGTACTGTGGTTTTACATTGGAAATGGCGGTGTTTAAATTGTTGTTTTGGATAATTAATGCCTTAACCGTTTCAGTTGGGTTGTTGAACATGATACTTGAAGAACTGATGTTTATATCCACAGTTTGTTTTTCATCCAGATATTTAACGTCTCTTGCTTTCCTTATAAACACACCTACATTTGCACTATTTTCGTAGAGCATAAACTTTCTTGAAAAAACTATTTCATCATATTCGTTATAAATATGAATCATATAATTCCCTGATTTTTTGAGTCCACGAGTCCTATCATTTGGAATAATTAAATTGTAATGAGAATAAATTTGATAGGTGTTAAAAGAGTTTTCGTAGTTTCTTATACGTTGGTTGTCATAGCCATTCATGTATTCGGCTTTGGTAAGGTTTGAAGGGGTCCAATCATAATCGTAGTGTTCAATTTTATAATAGAAATCTTCTTCGTTGCCATTTAAAGCATCAAAACCTAAAGCAATCCTGTCTCCCAATTTAATTATGGGAAGTTGGCTTTCAGGTGTTTCCCCTGTAAAGATGATGGTTTTAATGTAATCAGGAGGAGCCACTTCTACAGCTTGTCCAAAAAACAAACAAGGTATGAAAGCAATAAGCAGGAAATATTTGTGGATTCTTGTCATAATGTTTTATTTCTTCTGTAAATATAAACAATTTTTATGCCTAAGCATTTTTAACTATTTAGAATTGATATAAATAACAAACTTCGTGTAACTGTAGTATTTTTTCATATAGAAATTCGTAAATTTGCACGGATTTTTGAGTAGATCAAATATCTTAATCACATTTACTATTAACAAATAGATTTATAAACATGTCAAACGACATTAAGATTAAAAAAGGTCTGGACATTAAACTTAAAGGTGAAGCTGAAAAAGCGACTGAAAACGCTATTGTTAGCAACTACTGTACCTTAAGGCCAGAAGATTTCCATGGAGTTATCCCTAAATTGTTAGTAAAAGTTGGTGCCAAAGTGAAAGCAGGAGAAGCTGTTTTTTACGATAAATCCAACGAAGCTGTTAAATTTGCTTCGCCTGTTTCTGGAGAAGTTATAGAGATTTTACGTGGAGAAAAAAGAAGGATATTAGCTATAAAACTTCAAGCAGACAAGGAGCAGGTTTACCAAGATTTTGGAAAATTTGATGTCCAATCGGCAAATGGTGAAGCTGTTAAAGCACATTTGTTGGCTTCTGGTTGTTGGCCATTTATAAAACAACGTCCTTACGATATTATTGCTAAGCCAAACAGAACGCCTAAAGCCATTTTTATTTCGGGTTATGCTTCTGCACCATTGGCAGCAGATTTGGATTACACCTTAAAAGGAAAAGAAGCAGAGTTGCAAGCAGCAGTCACTGCCTTAGGGAAATTAACCGAAGGTAAGGTGCATGTATCTGTAGGCAAAAATAGCACTTCACCTTTAGCTGGTTTGTCTGGAATTACTTTACATAAAGTTTCTGGGCCACATCCTTCTGGAAATGTTGGAACCCAAATCAATAAAATTGATCCAGTTAATAAAGGCGAAGTGGTTTGGACTGTAAATGCTCAAGACCTGGTTATTATAGGGGAATTGCTTTTAACCGGAACATTCAATGCTGAACGTATTGTTGCTTTGGCAGGATCTTCCATAAAAAAGCCAAGATACTTTAAAACCAAAATAGGTAGCGAAATAGCAACCATGGTTTATGATAATGGTATTGATAAAGACAGCAATGATAGGATTATTTCCGGCAATGTTTTAACTGGAAAACAAGTTAGTCCAGATGGGTGTTTGGATTATTACAGCAATATAATCACTGTAATCCCTGAAGGAGATGATTATGAGTTTTTTGGATGGAACAAACCCGTATTCAATAAGGTTTCCACCTCTAGAGCCCTTACGTTCTCTTGGATGACACCAAACAAAGAATATGAGTTGGATACCAATACAAATGGGGAGCATAGAGCTTTTGTGCTAACAGGAAATTACGAAGAAGTATTTCCGTTGGATATTTATCCGTTACAAATCTTAAAAGCTTGCATGTATACAGATTTAGATGAAATGGAAGCTTTGGGTATGTACGAAGTAGCTCCTGAAGATTTTGCCTTAACAGAATTTGTTTGTGTATCTAAACAACCTCATCAAGAGATTATAAGAAAGGGTTTAGACGTAATGATTAAAGAAATTGGATAATTATTCATTTCGTGTAGCGAAATGAAAAATACAACTTTATTCATTTCGTGTAGCGAAATGAAAAATACAACTTTATTCATTTTGTGTTACGAAATGAAAAATTTTTAAAAAAAGAACCATGGGTTTAAAAAGCACATTACATAACTTAAAAGAAAAGTATAAGGGAACCAAAATGGCTCCAGCGTTCAATGCGCTACATACTTTTTTATACTTGCCAAATGAGACCACGCATAACGGAACTCATATAAAAGTGGCAGACGATTTAAAACGTACCATGAATACGGTAATCATGGCAATGATTCCTTGTTTGATTTTTGGAATTTTTAATGCTGGATATCAACATTTCGCAGCTCTAGGAACTCCTGTGGATTTCTTGTCCTGGGACGCTTTTTATATAGGATTGATTAAAGTGTTGCCACTGGTAATTGTATCTTATGGGGTTGGATTGGGAATAGAATTTTTATTTGCAATTATCAAGGGTCATGAAGTTGAAGAAGGCTATTTGGTAACTGGAATGCTAGTGCCTTTAATTGTGCCTATAGACACGCCTCTATGGATGCTTGCAGTGGCAGTAGTTTTTGGGGTTGTTATTGGGAAAGAAATTTTTGGAGGAACAGGGATGAATATCCTAAATCCTGCCTTAACCATTCGCGCCTTTTTGTTCTTTGCATATCCAACCTGGATGTCTGGAGATAAAGTATGGGTTCATGGTGCAGTTGCAAGAGATAAAGCCATTGCGGCAGGAGAAAATTTAGATGCTATTTCTGGTGAAACCATTTTGGGAGCTTTGGCTCAAGGTAAAGAAACAGTCTATTCCGTTGCAGATATGTTTTATGGATTTATTCCAGGTTCAGTAGGGGAAACCTCTACTTTATTGATACTATTGGGAGGTTTATTCCTAATATTCACAAAAATAGGTAGCTGGAGAATCATGTTGTCTTCAGTGTTAGGAGCCATTGTCATGGGACTAATTTTTAATGGTCTTGTAAATGCAGAGGTTATATCGCAAGGAAGTAAATTTTACGGGTTGATGAGTACTCCATATTGGGAACACCTGTTAATTGGAGGTTTTGCTTTTGGTACTGTATTTATGGCAACAGATCCTGTAACAGCATCTCAAACAAATAAAGGAAAATGGATTTATGGATTCTTAATAGGTTTTATTTCTATCATGATTCGTGTATTCAATCCTGCGTATCCAGAAGGTGTTATGTTAGCGATCTTATTAATGAACGTGTTTGCGCCAACCATCGATCATTATGTGGTTCAAGGTAACGTGAAACAAAGAATGAAACGTCTTAAAGTTAAAAACGCATAAGAAATGGAAAAGAGAACAGATAAAAATTCATATACCATTATTTTTGCCATTGGAATGGTGTTGGTTGTTGGTGCATTATTGGCATTTACAGCGTCATCTTTAAAACCAAACATTATAGAAAACCAACGTTTGGAAAAGCAACAAAATATTTTGTATGCTATGGGTATTAACGATAACGACGAGTCCAGTGCTGTGTTTATCTCTACAGATAAAGCCCCTGAAGCTTTTAAAAATAATGTTACAGATCAATTGGTCATTACTGTAGATGGTAGTGGGAAAATATTGAAAACACAAACACGTGATGAATATTTTAACGAAACCAAACAAGAGCCTTACTTAATTGATGTTAAAAAACAAAAAGCAAATGCAAAGAAAGGTGAGCCAAGAAAATTACCTTTATTTGTTGGTCAAAATACGGAAGGTAAAACCGTTTATGTAGCGCCAATTTACGGCAAAGGTCTTTGGGATGCCATTTGGGGTTACGTGGCCATGGATGAAAACATGGTAGTTCAAGGTGCTTATTTTGATCACAAGGGAGAAACACCAGGTTTAGGTGCAAACATTAAACAGCGTTACTTTATGGATGATTTTTATGGAGAGCATTTGTTAAATGAAGCAGGTGTTTTTAAAGGGATAACCGTTGCCAAAGGTAATGCCGATCCTAAAAACGTAGACAAAACCGATAATGAGGTAGATGCCATTGCAGGTGCAACCATTACAGGTGATGGTGTAACAGCAATGATAAAAAGCGATTTAAAGCTTTACAAGCCTTATTTTGATAATTTAAAAAACAATTAACCTATGGGACTTTTATCAAAAAAAGATACGAAATTAATTACAGATCCATTAGCAGATAACAACCCAATTACCATACAGGTACTTGGTATCTGCTCAGCTTTGGCAATTACAGCAGAGTTAAAAGCTTCAATTGTGATGTCTATTTCTGTAATATTTGTATTAGGAGTTGGGAACGTGGTTATTTCTTTAATAAGAAACATTATCCCTTCAAAAATTAGAATTATTGTGCAACTTGTTGTAGTTGCAGCTTTGGTAATTATTGTAGATCAAGTCCTTAAGGCCTTTGCTTACGAATTAAGTAAAACCTTGTCTGTATTCGTAGGACTTATTATTACAAACTGTATCATTATGGGACGTTTTGAAGCTTTTGCTTTAGGAAACGGTCCATGGCGATCTTTCTTGGATGGAATTGGTAACGCACTAGGTTATGGTGTTATATTGATTATTGTAGGATTTTTTAGGGAGTTACTGGGATCTGGAACCTTATTGGGATATCCAGTATTGGGGAATCCAATTCCAGGAGAACTTTCTGGGCTATATGCATTAGGCTATGAAAACAATGGATTTATGTTATTATCTCCAATGGCCTTGATTGTTGTTGGAATCATCATTTGGGTACAACGTAGCAAAAATAAAGCATTAATAGAAGATTAATAAGGAAACAGTGTACAGTCACAGTTTACAGCACAAACTGTTCACTAAGACTGAGACTGAAAACTAAAAGAATATGGAACATATAGAATTATTTTTCAAATCGATATTTATAGATAACATGGTATTTGCTACGTTCTTAGGAATGTGTTCGTATCTGGCTGTATCTAAAAAAGTAAAAACGGCTGTAGGTTTAGGAGCTGCAGTAATTTTTGTATTGGCAATTACAGTGCCTTTAAACTGGTTATTGGATCAATTCCTTTTACAGCCTGGAGCCTTAACTTGGTTGGGCGCAGAATATGCCGATTATGATTTAAGTTTCTTATCGTTTATTATGTTTATTGCTACCATAGCAACCATGGTACAGTTAGTAGAAATAATAGTAGAGAAATTTTCACCTTCATTATATAATTCACTAGGTATCTTTTTACCACTAATTGCAGTAAACTGTGCTATTTTAGGAGGCTCCTTATTTATGCAATCTAGAGAGATAGCTACTTTAGGATTAGCAACAACCTACGGAATAGGATCTGGAATAGGATGGTTCTTAGCCATTCTTGCCATTGCTGCCATTCGTGAAAAAATCAGGTATTCAAATGTTCCAGCGCCATTAAGAGGCCTAGGGATTACCTTTATAATCACTGGATTAATGGCAATAGGTTTCATGAGCTTTGGTGGTATGTTAACAGGAGGAGACGATGCTGCCCAACCGGAAACAGAAACGGTTCAAGTACAGGATCAACCTGAAACAAAAGATGTTTCCCTTGTAGAAGAAGAGAACAATACAGAGGAAAATGGCATGTCTGATATGGAACAAAAAACTTTAGCCAACAACACAATAAATGAGTAACATGATAGTATTAGCAGCAGGTACATTAGGAACAATCATTATAACAGTAGTCGCTTTCTTAATAATTACATTGTTATTAGTTGCGTTGTTATTAGTGGTAAAACAAAAATTATCTCCATCAGGTCCAGTAAAAATCACTATCAATGGAGAAAAAACAATTGAAGTAGCATCTGGAGGTAGTTTATTATCAACTCTAGGTTCAGAAAAAATATTCTTACCATCTGCTTGTGGTGGTGGTGGAACATGTATTCAATGTGAGTGTCATGTTTTATCTGGAGGAGGCGAAGCGTTACCAACAGAGACACCTCATTTTACACGTAAAGAATTACAGCAAGGAGCACGTTTATCTTGTCAGGTAAAGGTGAAACAGGACATGGAAATCACCATTCCAGAAGAAGTTTTTGGAATCAAGAAATGGGAAGCAACCGTTGTACGTAATTATAACGTGGCGTCTTTCATTAAAGAGTTTGTAGTGGAGATTCCGGAAGACATGGGTTATAAGGCAGGTGGATATATTCAAATTGAAATCCCACCATGTACTATTAAATATGAAGATATTGATATTACAGCTCATCCAGAAGAGCACGATACACCAGACAAGTTTCAAGCAGAATGGGATAAATTTGGTCTTTGGCCACTTGTTATGAAAAACGATGAAACAGTAGAAAGAGCATACTCTATGGCTTCTTATCCAGCAGAAGGAAGAGAAATTATGCTTAACGTTCGTATCGCTACACCACCTTGGGATAGAAATAAAAACGGATGGATGGATGTAAATCCAGGTGTAGCTTCATCATATATCTTTGCTCAAAAACCAGGAGATAAAGTAACCATATCTGGTCCTTATGGTGAGTTCTTTATAAACGAATCTGAAGCTGAAATGCTTTATGTTGGAGGAGGAGCAGGAATGGCACCTATGCGTTCTCACTTATATCATTTATTCAAAACCTTAAAAACAGGTAGAAAAGTAACCTATTGGTATGGTGGACGTTCAAAACGTGAGTTGTTCTACTTAGAACATTTCCGTGAGTTGGAAAGAGATTTTCCAAACTTTAAATTCTATTTGGCACTCTCAGAACCATTACCAGAAGATAACTGGAAAGTGAAAGAAAGTATTGATGCTCCTGGAGATGGTTTTGTTGGGTTTATTCATAATTGTGTTATTGATAATTATTTGAATCATCATGAAACACCAGAAGATATTGAATTATATTTCTGTGGCCCACCATTAATGAACAAAGCTGTTCAAAAAATGGGTGAAGATTTTGGAATCCCAGACGAGAATATCAGATTTGATGATTTTGGAGGATAAAGCTTCCAATCTATAATAACCATAAACCCAATACGAAAGTGTTGGGTTTTTTTATGCTCACATTTTATAATTGTTTCGATGACATAGTATATTAACTTAAAAAGCTATTAATCATGAAACGATTTTTACTACTCACGCTATTGTTGCTGGCAAGCACATTAGCAATGGCTCAAACCACATGGTCAGGGCTAGGAACCAACACTAATTGGAACAATACAGATAACTGGGACACCAATATTGTCCCTACGGTTACTGATGATGTGATTATTCCAGCAGGATTTACAGTTGATGTTAATGTATCAGCCTCCATTAAATCCATTCAGTTACAAGAAAATTCAACGTTAAATATTGGAAATAATTTAACGTTTACTCAGGCTTCAAATTTTGCTGGTGGCACAACAATTAATTGGAATTCAGGTTATATAACAGGAACTTCTACTTCGCTTACCAACAATGGAACAATAGCTGTATTCAATAGCAATGTTTTTCTAGGCAGCTTGACAACACTTATTAATAATGGACAAATAAACTTTATTGGAACAGGCGATATTTACATTGTAACAGATGCCGTTTTGAACAATGCCACTACTGGTACCATTTCATTTTTGGCAGATGGAGGTAGATTTTCAGAATCTGGGAATGGTACCAACCTATTAACTAACTATGGTCTTATTGTGGTTAACCTTCCTGATGTTAACGACGAAGTCTTTATTAATGCCGAGTTCCAAAACAATGATGGAACCATTCAAGTCAACAATGGTATCTTGAATTTTAGCAATGGAAGTCTGGATGCTCAAGTATTGACTGATGGGATTTATAATGTGGCATCAACAGGCATCATAGATTTTGATAATGCCATCACCTTAAATGGAAGTTTATCTGGGGCTTTGAACGGTACTATAAATTGGCGAAATAATACCAATGTAGCTTTAGGAAATAATGCATATTTTAATTTTACTGGAAATGCAACCATAAATTGGACATCTGGAGCATTGGTTGGTGGAGGCACTTTAACCAACAATTCCATAATCAATCTGTTGACAGGAAATGTTTTTATAAATGATGCTTCAATATTGGAGAATAATTCAGAGATTCGGTTTACGGGAACAGGCGATATTTACATTGGTACTGATGGCGTAGTTAACAACACTTCGTTAGGTACCATTTCATTTTTGGCACATGCAGGTAATTTTGTAGAATCAGGAAATGGTACGAACATTTTAACAAACGACGGACTAATTGTTGTTGATCTTCCTGATGCTAACGACCAAGTCTATATTTATACTGAGTTTCAAAACAATGATGGAACCATGCAAGTTGATAATGGTATCTTGAATTTTAGTCATAGTGTTTTAGAAGCCCAAGTATTAACAGATGGTATTTATAATATAACATCAACAGGTACTATAGATTTTGATAGTGCCATCACTTTAAGCGGAAGTTTAACGGGAACAATAGACGGTACCTTAAATTGGCGAGGCAATACCAATGTAGCAGTAGCTGATACGGCATTTTTTGACTTTACAGGAAATGCAACCGTAAGTTGGGTTTCTGGAGCATTAGTAGGTGGAGGTACGTTGACCAATAACTCCACAATTGATGTTTTGGCAAGTAACGTGTTTATTTTTGATGCATCATCCCTAGAAAATAATTCAGATTTACGATTTACGGGAACAGGTGATATCTACATAAGTGTTGATGCCTTGGTTAACAACACAGCTTTGGGGATTATTTCATTTTTGGCGGATGGTGGTAATTTTTCAGAATCGGGAAATGGCACAAACTTATTGACCAACCATGGACTCATTGTTGTTGACCTTCCAGTTGTTAATGACCAAGTTTATATCAATACCGAGTTTCAAAATAATGATGGCACCATTCAAGTCAATAATGGTATCTTGAATTTTAGCCATGGCATAACAGCAGCTCAAGTATTGACCGATGGAATTTATAATGTGGCAGCAACAGGAACGATAGATTTTGATAATAACATCACCTTAAGCGGAAGCCTATCAGGAACTTTAGACGGTACATTAAATTGGCGAGGCAATACCCATGTAGCCTCTAGTGATACGGCATCCTTTGACTTTTCTGGAAATGCAACCGTTAGTTGGGTGTCTGGGGCATTAGTTGGTGGAGGTACATTGGTCAATAACTCCACAATTAATCTGTTGACTGGCAACGTATTTATATACGATATGTCCTTGCTATTAAATAATTCTTTATTACAGTTTATAGGAACTGGAGATATTTATATTGATACAGATGCTGAATTAAGAAATAATGCCTCAGGTCTTATCGATTTTCAGACAAATGGTTCTGGTATTACACCATCAGGTAATGGAATTAACCTACTAAATAACCAAGGATTGGTAAAAAACACATCAGGAGGAAATGTGACTATTAGTGCCGAAACTGAAAACTCGGGTACTATTGAAGCTACATCAGGTGTATTGAGCATCTCTACGTCATTGGACAATCAAATTGGAGGAAGACTATCAGGAGTTGGAACTATTAACCTACCATCAATTGCTAACTTAACCAACGATGGAAATGTATCTCCAGGTTTGTCACCAGGAACCTTAACGCTTTCAGGGAATTATTTGTCTTCAAGCAATTCGGTTTTAGAAATGGAACTTAACGGACTTACACCTGATACACAGCATGACGTACTTGCTATTTCAGGGACAAACGTGATTTTTGAAGGTATGGTTGATGTTACCTTAGGATTTCAACCAAGTATAGGAGATACATTTACAATTGCAACAGTAAGTGGTACAATCGCTACAGGAAATCTTGTATCTCCAATTTATGCAGAATACGATTGTTTGCAATATACATTTGATGTGAGTTATCCAAATAACGATAGTGTTTTGTTAACTGTTTCAGATGAAGCAGATGTACACAATCCTGTTGTTATAACTCAAGATATAACTTTAACTCTTGATGCTACTGGAAATGCCAGTATTACTACAAACGATATAGATAATGGATCGACAGATAATTGTGGTATAGACACGATGAGCTTGGACATGGCAACCTTTACCTGTAACAATTTAGGAGCTAATACAGTAACCTTGACAGTTACAGATGTTAATGGGAATGTAGCTAATAACACTGCAATAGTTACAGTAGTGGATAATATATTGCCATTGGTTGTTACTCAGGATTTAACAGTGCAATTGGATGCTTTGGGGAATGCAAGCATTACGGCAGCACAAGTGGATAATGGCTCAAGTGATAATTGCTCCATAGCAAGTTTGGACTTGGATGTTACCGATTTTACCTGTGCCAATTTAGGGGCAAATACAGTTACTTTAACAATTATGGACCAAAGTGGCAATAGTGCTTCAGCTTCAGCAACAGTGACGGTTGAGGATAGTATGTCTCCTTCTGTGGCCACTCAGGATCTAACAGTGCAATTGGATGCTTTGGGAAATGCAAGCATTACGGCAGCACAAGTGGATAATGGCTCAAGTGATAATTGCTCCATAGCAAGTTTGGACTTGGATGTTACCGATTTTACCTGTGCCAATTTAGGGGCAAATACAGTTACTTTAACAATTACAGACCAAAGTGGCAATAGTGCTTCAGCTTCAGCAACAGTGACGGTTGAGGATAACATAGCTCCAACCATAAATTGTCCTTCTGGAATTACAGTAGAATCTAATGGAGATTTCACTTTACCTGATTATTATTTAGATGGTCTCGTTACAGTTGACGACAACTGTGGTATTAGTAGTGTGGTTCAAACACCATCTGCAGGATCTATTTTACCTGATGGATATTATGATATAGATTTTATTGTTACAGATATTTTTGGGAACTCAAAAAGTTGTATGTTTCAAATAAAAGTTGAAGACCTTACCCTAAATGTCAATGCCTTTGAATTAACAGAATCCCACATTGTATTGTATCCAAATCCGGCAACAAATATGGTAACCCTAAAAAACAATAGCCATGTGAATTTAAAATCAGCTACAATTATTGATGTCAAAGGAAGTGTCATTCAAAAAATCAATTTGGAAGCTATGGGACTAAAACAAACCATTTCGTTGCAGGATTATGCAAGTGGCGTTTATTTTGTAAAGATTTACTCCGAAACCTCTTCCATAGTTAAACGATTGATCAAACAATAAACAAGTTCGTTTCATGTTCTTTGTTTACAGAAAGAGGCTGTTCATGTATGTGATAGCCTCTTTTATATTAAATTATTTGATGAAGAGGATATAAAATATATCCATGCTCACATTTTTTAAATTTTCCGATGTTGTTATAGCTATTAATTATTAATGAGGGATTTCTTAATTATTTTTAGTTTTTGGTGAAAAGGGCTGTTTTAAAAGACAGCCCTTTTCTATGCTCACAAGTCATAATTAAGACATTCGTGGATATTTTCAGGCACTGAGTAAAAGTAAAATTGTCATTTGTATTATTTGTTATCTTGTCTTTTAAGGATTATTAGCAATATTGATAGTATTGCGAAACCAAGGATCCAATATAGATAATTGTTGGAAGTAGTTAGATTGATGGGTGACGTATCGCCAATTAGAACCAATCCAGCCCAATATTGTGGATTCATGGTTCGTCCTTTTGCTGTAGTTAAATAACTTAATTTGGCCTGTTGCAAAGCTAGGTCTTTATCCATACCATTTTTGATGTTCTTGTAAAACAGTTCAATAATTTCGGCACTGGATTGCTCATCCACTTTCCATAAGCTGGTTAAAATGCTTTCGCTTCCGGCATAATTAAAAGCGTGAGCTAAAGATATCATTCCTTCACCAGCCTGATATGATGGTTTTCCAGTTTCACAAGCCGTAAGTATCGCCAAATTAGATGATAAATTAATATTGTAAATTTCGTAGGTATATAAATAACCATCTTCTTTGGATGACGCGTCTGTTGATTTGGCAAAAACCAGTCTTGAAAGTTCAGGAGATAAGTTATTGGATTCTGCATGTGTGCCAATATGGATGATTTTGTGCTCTTTTGCACTGTTTTTAAAAATATGTTCGGTAGAGTTTTCATTTAAAAAAGAGTCGCCATTAAACAGGTGTGAAGATTTTTCTGCCAAATCTTTGGTAAAAGGTTGTGGCAAAAGGGTTAAATACGCTTTGTCCAAATCTATAGAATCCTTGATTTTAATTTGATACTCTTCTTTCATTTTATCGTTGAATTCAGGCACAAATGCAATAAAATTTTCTTTATAACCTATGGTTTTGGTTTCGTTGCCCAACAGGAACAAACTGTAATTATATGATACTATGTGTTTAGCCAACAAGCTGTTAGTGGTAAATTCTGAATAGGACTGTATGGCTTTGTCTGTTAACATTTCAAAACTTAGGTTAAATAATTCGCCATCTGGAATGATAATCACTTTTTTGGTTGCGATAGCAGGTTCTAAAGGCTTCCATAGTGTTTTATATAGATTGTATAGATGTATGCCATTGGATTTTATCTGAAATGGATTTTCAGTCAATTTTAAAATATTGTTTTTTGCAGTCTCGTAGTTTAGTTTAAAAATTTGTTTTCCGTTTTCAGTTAAAACAATGGCACATAGATTGTTGTCATTAAATACATAGCGGACAACCGTTGTGTTTTCTGGAATGTGTTTATGCAGTTTATTCAAAGGTTCCTCAATAGAGGCATATCGCATTTTATAGTATTTAGGGTAGTTGTTCTTCAGGCTATCCAAAAAAGAGTTCCAATTGGAATTAGTATTAAAGAAAGTTTCAAAACTACCATCGGTTGCACTTTCAATGGAAGCATTCATTTTGCTTTTTAAATAAGTTTCCCTAGCTATTATTTCTTTTGGGATGTTAGCAAAAGCCAAATTGTTTTTAAGGTTCAACCTGGACCTTATACGATTGTAAACACTGGACTCATGAAGGGTTAAAAACTTTGAAAGGTAGGCTTGGTTGTCTGTTAGGTTGAACAAGTCCAATAAAATTTGTTTGGAAAAATCAAAAAGCTCATTGTTTTCAGTTATCAGCAAACTTAAATCGTCGTAAGATTTAATAATTTCTTTTCGTTGATTTAATATCGCAATGCCATCATTTAATTGGTTTAACAGTTCTTTTAAAAAAGTGTCGGTTTTGTTTGTATTTAAATAATAACTGGATTTGGCATTTATTAGTAACGCTTTGGGTTTTCTGTATTGTATTTGTATGGAATCCGTAAAATTGGTGGTAGTAAGATTTTTGTTGTTTAGCATGTTTAAAGCTTCATTGCTGTACGCTTGTGCATCTTTGTAATGCTTTAGTTTAAAATGAACTTCGGCCAAATTTAGAATGTGATGAAAACCTTGCAATGTGTTGTTGAAATCGCTTGTTTTTATAAAATGGTAGCATTCTTCAGCTAAAGATATGGCTTTTTCGGTATCCTGTATTTTGGCGTAAAATAAGGACATGTCTATCAATTCGTCCAAATAATCCCTTGTATATTCGTTTTTTCCCAAAGATTGTCTGTATAAGGAATCGGCTTCTACAAAATACTTGTCGGCATTTTTAAAATCACCTAGCTCATCACTTATGGTGGCTTTGGTGGATAAGGCGCTGGCATGCCAATAAAACTGAGTGTTTTTGCTCGTGTTAATTCTATATAGAGCCTGGTCTATTAAATTGTTTGCAGCATTAAAATCCCTTAAACCCATTTTTGCCTGTGCCGAAATAATTTGTGAAATGGTAATGTTATTGTCTTCAGGAGCTAAGGTTTTCAGTTTTTTTCGATAGGAGTAGGAAATAAGCTCGTCGGCTCTTTCAAATTCCCCAATGGAATGATAAAAGGAACCTAAATTGTCAATTGCAGCCAATTGATGCTTTAAAGCCCTTAATTTTTTGGATTCGTCTGTAGAAATTTCTATAAATGTTTGAAAGCTGGCAATGACTTCTTTTGATGCTTGAATGGCATCATCTACATGGCCTAAGGCATGGTTTAAAACAGCCATGTTCATTTTTACCAATGCAGGACGATAATAGGAATTCATAGGGTTTTTTTCAACCTGTTCCAGCATTTTGTATGCTTGGTTAAAATAGTACAGACTACTATCCAGTTTAGCCGAATACCACATCATGCCTCCAAGTGCATTATAGGTTTTATGTAGTGATTCATAGTCTTTTGTTTGCTCTTTTTCCATGGTTTTAATGGACATGGTATACAGTGCTTTGGCCATTGCCATATCTCCAAGATTGGATGCCAAATAACCAAGATTATGATATATGCCACTAATGTCAGCTTTCCTTGGGTCTTCAATCTGTTTGGCAATTTCAAGGGCTTTTTCAACAGTTGTGTAGGCTCTTTTGGTATAACCTGCATCATCATAAATCCAGGCCAATTCCAAGAGGACCTCTTTATCCACAAAAGGAATTTGATACTGGTTTAATTCTTTTCCAAAGGTTTCGGCTCGTTTTATGGCCACATCGTGATTTCCATTGGCCAATTTTAAACTGCCTACCAGAGCGATGTATTTTATTAAACTGTCTGTATTTTTTTCCGTGCGATACCTATCAAGTTGTTTCTCTAACTCAATTCTAGCTTCTGTCATTGCCTCTTTGTCCAAAAGTTTTTGAATATAAGCAATGTTTTGAATGTCTGACCCTTGGGACCAAGTGGTATGAAAACTACCTATAAATAGCAAAACAACAAAGATGGTTACTACGTCTTTAAAAATTGTTTTCATAATAGGTAAGGTTAATCCTCTAACTCAGAAAGTATGGTTTTGCTATCAGCCATATTGCTTTGTTTAAGGGTTTCTTTTGCAAGTTCTATTTTGTTATTTTTCAAATAGGCTAATCCCAAGTAATAAAAAGCATCATTTTTAAAAGCACTTTCTTTAAGTTCCGTTACTTTTTCCAAGTAGCTAATGGCTGTGGTTGTTTCTCCCTTGGCCAAATAAGCCGAACCCATAAAATAATTAAGCGTATCGTTTTCAGGTTTGTTTGTTAACAAGGGTTGCCATTTGTTAATGGCCAATTGGTAGTCCTGTCTTTTGTAATTTACCATGGCATCATAAAACACAAAATTGTCTTGAGTGCTCATGGTAGTTGGTAAACCTGGATCTGGAGCGTAATATTTGCTGTATAATTTAGAGTTGGAATTTCCGTTGAAAAACCAGAAACTTCCAACAGCAATTATTACTGCTGCAGCTGCTACCCACTTCCTAAAGTCCAAATGTCTTACTTTTGAAGGTTGTTCCATAGGGCTTTTGGTATCTGGGAGTTCGTTATGGAATGTCTCAATTTTCTCTGTTAGAGCTTGTGTTTCTATCCCTAAAAGCAAAGTTTTGATATCTTCCACCTGATTTTTAAAATCGGGATTATTGTTAAGTTTTTCTTCAAAACCGGCTAGTTCATCAGGTGTCATATTATTATTGATATAACGCTCAATGTATTCTAATTCCTCTTGGGTTATGTTGTAATTTGGGTTCATGCTATTATCTCTTTTTCAAGGCCAATTCTCTTAATTTTTGCATGCATCTATATTTTTTGTTTCTGGTAGATGCTGCGTCCAATTGCAGCTCTTCTGCAATGGTGTTCATGGATTTTTTTTCAAAATAAAATTTTGTCAATAAATCTTTGCAAGGCAAGCCTAAATCTTTAAAGGCTTGCATGACACCTTGTAATCGGTTTTCTTTTAAAATGTCATCATGAGATTCTTGGGTTTCTTTGTTTGAAATTTCAAAATGATTTAATTTAGAGGCAACCACTGTTTTTTTATAATGTTTAGAGCGTAAATGGTCCATCCACTTGTTTTTGGAAATGGTGTATAAATAACCGTTTAAGGAATGATTGTTTTGTGGTATGAACTTGTTGGTTTTTACATTGTTCCAAACTGTTATAAAAGCTTCTTGATAAACATCCTTTGCATGTTCCTTAGTGCCACTGTTTTTTAAAACAAAAGCTTCCACTTTATGAAAATTGCTTTGATACAGTGGTTTTAAAACACGCTCATCATTGTTTTTTATGAGCTCTATAATTTGCGAGCTGTTTATATCTGTAAGTGTATTCAAGTGATTTTCAATTTTCTGTATCTTGTATTAAAGATAGTAGAAAGTTGCAATATGTCACATCATTTTTGACGAACTGTATTTTATTAAGTTAAAATGAAATTTTTAATAACCATTATCAGTTTCTTCCAAGTGTTGCCAATTATAGTTGTTGGTAGTGTTGTCTGTATTTGGATTCCATAACGAATTGTCTGTTGCTATATATTCGTTATTATGGTTCATCCATACATTGTTTTCATAGCCATCTACTTTATAAATGTTTCCAGAGGCATCTGTCATGTTTCTTCTTTCGTAAATACCATCTATATATTTTGCATGACCAGCATCAGATGCTGCCTGATTGCTTCTCCAAGCATTGTATTGGTTGTCCATAGCCTGACTTCTGGCTCTTCCTGCCGCCAGGATTTGCTGTCCTTGTGCCTGGATGCTTGCCATGCGTTGTTGGTGTGCAGCATTGCTTTGTTGAGCTGCTTGCGCATAATATTGATTGTTTGTCTGGACCCATTGCGGATTTATCTGGAAGTTTAGCAAGGCATTTATATAGGTGTTTTTGGCACTCTCGTATTCAGCTTTTGGCGCTTCCAAACTGTTTAGGGTGTAGCCCCAATCCAATCCACCAATGCTGGTATATTGCGCTATGAAATAACGAACAATTACCATGGATAACTTGCCATCTGGACCTTCCCACTCTGTAACCACACAATCTGTTTGTCTTTGTTCTGGTGTGGATTTAAACAAATAACTGTTAAATTGTTTGTCAAATTGAGCCAGTTGAGGTAATGGAAATTGATTGATGTATCTACCTCCTTGAGATTCTATAAAGGGTTTTAATTCTTCATTTATAAGTAGCTGTAAACTTTTTATTGGTTTTACATTGCCTCCACTTTGCAAGGTAAATTGATTCCTTTGTGGACTGTTTGAATAAAAGAACGAATTGAAAATCTCGTTGTAAACTTTCACACCATTGGGCGCTTCAAATAAAATGTTTTCGGCATTTGCTTCTTGTTTTATCCAGGTGCTTGGAATTGGCATGACTCCAATGGGCATCCCAAATTGTTTGTTCATCACGTAATAAGGTTTCAAACCTTGGTTTCCAGTGTTGTTTTGTTCGGAAATGGCTGCTTGGTCGTTCAGTTTGTTTTCGGTATCAAAACTGTATTCTTGCAGTATGGTGTTCTCTTTATCTTCGCCACAGGAATTTAGTAAAATAAGGATAAAAAGTAACCAAAGGAAGTTAAAGCGTTTCATAATGTTCGTGTTATATAAACATATCGAAACACGTTACAAATGTCATCACAAAAGAAGTTTAAATTTTACAAATATTTTTCAAATTAAGAATTTATGACAACATCAAGGCTTTAGAAGTTTTGATTTGAGGTTGAAATTGAAATAATTGGTTACAATCCATAACATCTGGCATGTTGTCTAGTTTACACAGGAATTGTACTACAGCCGAAAGCCCTAAAAACAAAATCTCTTTATCTGTAGGGTTTTTAGGTTTTTTGTTATTATGATGAAGAGGCAATTGATAGCCACAAGCTTTTAAAAATTGGGCTTCTATATGCAACAATTCCAATGGGGAATAGCCATTGAAGGTTTTGCCGAATTTTTGATTTACCATTCCTATGTAATTTAATGTGGTGGAACCATGATTGTCTGAAAGGTGTTTCCAAGCATCTGTATGGTCCAAAATATTCCCAACGGCACATTGTTTGCAACACTCTGGATTTAAGGTGTTGTTGTGGAAAGCTGTGTATAGTTTTTGTATGGCTAAGTCTAATCTTTTTGTTGTTGTCATAGTTTTAGCTTTAAAGTTTGGAACAATAAGATACAAATTTTGATGGAAAAGGAAACGGTTTAAATACAACTTTAACTAGAAGTAATTGAAAAAAGCGTTTGAAATTTATGAATATTTTGAGTTAAACTATTTTTAAATCTGCTGAAGACAAATTTTTTAATAGTAATTTTGTGGTATGAAAAAAGCACTTTCAGCACAGGAATTACATTATCTGGCCATGAACCACGTTGGGAAGGAATTGGAAGCTCGTGGTTTTGAATTTATAGCTGTAAACAGTAAATTAAAAAAACACCCGCAATTTGTATGTATGGACAAGACCAAACAATATTATTTTGTAATTGTTCGTGCAGTGATTTTACCTGAAAACCCTAATAATTATGACGTGGTTTGGATGGAATCCTTTAAAAAACACGCCATGGAAAAAGACGCCAAGGTCTTGTATGCAGGTGTAGGACTGGGAAACCCTCAAGGCGAAGACTTGCCAATTTATTTAAACGAAGAATACTTGATTGAATACAATGGCATTCAAGTAGTAGAAACAAATTTAAATTAGCTTTAAGATGAACAATGAAAGATTAGGGACTCGTTGTTGTTTCGCTCATAGCGAGAAATCTTCTTATTTCACATTAGTATTACTGGCATTCTTTTTATTGGTTTCCTGTAATAAAGAACCAAAAAACACCAAGTTGTCCGGAGCTGTTTTTGGGACATCCTATTCTGTGATTTACGATTCAGGAATAAATTACCAAAAACAATTTGATAGTTTGTTTTATGTCATCAACAAATCCATGTCAACATATCAGGCCAATTCAGACATTTCAAAAGTAAATAGGAATGAAGCTTTTGCGATAGATGAGCATTTTGCAAAGGTATTTGATGCTTCAAAAGACATTTACAAGCAAACCCATGGTGTTTTTGATCCAACCATTGGTGCAGTGGTCAATGCTTGGGATTTTGGTCCTGAAGGACATATAGAACGTTTGGATAGTATAAAGATAGATAGCTTGATGCTTAGTGTTGGCCTGGACAAGGTAAACAGGCAAGGTCTAAGCGTAAAAAAACAAAACCCCAAAACATTTATTGATTTTAACGCCATTGCCAAAGGGTATGGCGTGGATGTTATAGGCCTGTTTTTGGAAAGTAAAAACATTTCTAATTATTTGGTGGAAATAGGTGGTGAAATTAGGGCTCGAGGAAAAAATGTGGATAAACAGTCTGCTTGGAAAGTAGGTGTGGAAGAACCGCATTTTGATGGATCACAATCTGTTTTAAAAGCTATTTCCATTCACAATGAAGCCATGGCGACTTCTGGGACTTACAGAAAGTTTAAAACCGATGCCAATGGCCATAAATACTCTCATATTATAGATACGCAAACAGGTTATCCCAGCAAAACCAATTTATTGAGTGTTTCGGTTATTGCCAAGGATTGTATGACAGCAGATGCTTATGCCACAGCTTTTAAGGCCATGGGAATTGATGCCGTTAAGGATTTTTTAAAAACACATCCAGAATTAAAGGTGTTTTTAATTTTTGAAAACGACAGCAAGGAATTGGAAACCTTGTCCTTAAATGGGTTTCCGGAAAATTAGTATCTAATCATGCTGTGCAGGGCTTGTCGAAGCATTAGTTATTTCATTTAGAATGACAATTTAAATACCACAGGAATAATTTCGCCTTTGGCTAAACAATATTTAATGATGTCGCTTTTGGAAAGGGTTGCTGTGTAATCCACTTCTTCAACTTTAAAACCAATGCTTCTAAGTTTATCAAAATAATCCCGACCATAAATCCTAACATGGTCGTACTGTCCAAAGATTTTAGCTCGCTCTTTTTTATTGGTTATGGTATTGTCTTCAAAAGTTTTTGCCCTGGATAGATCTTGAGGGATTTGAAACACACCAAAACCACCTGGTTTTAAAATTCTGTATAGTTCCTGCATGGCTTTGGTGTCGTCTGGAATATGTTCCAATACATGGTTACAGAGAATGACATCAAATTCATTATCCTTGAACGGAAGTTTGCAAATATCTGCTTTTACATCAGCCAATGGCGAGTTTAAATCGGTTGTCACATATTCCAGGTTTTTCATTTTTCTAAAGCGTTTGTAAAAAGCTTGTTCTGGTGCAAAATGAAGGACTTTTAGATTTTTGGAAAAGAATTCTGTGTCGTTTTTCAAATACAACCATAAAAGTCTATGACGTTCCAAACTCAAGGTTGAAGGCGAAAGCACATTGTTGCGTTGGTTACCGTAACCATAAGGCAAAAACATTTTAAAGCTTTTACCATCTATGGGATCTAAATATGTGTTGCCTTTTAAAAACCAAGCTAAAACAGGTCTTGCCACATAACTTAACCTGATAAGTATGGGTCTTGGAATGGTGTTTAGGATGAATTTGAATAGTTTTTTCATGGTTGATACACAGAGAGACTCAAAAAGTTCCGTGTAATAATTTAAAGCACTAAGGCTTTTTGTCTAAACTCATCTTCTTCATTGGAAACAATCCCTAAGGCTTCATAGATGTAAGCAAAAGTAGAAAGCAGTTCTGGTTTGCCATCTACAAGGGCCACATTGTGTTCAAAATGAGCACTTGGTTTGTTATCTAAGGTGGTTATGGTCCATCCATCCCTATGTTGTTTAATTCTATGGGTTCCCATGTTTATCATAGGTTCTATGGCAACAACCATCCCTTCAATAAACTTTTTCCCACGACCACGTTTTCCGTAATTTGGCATTTCTGGATCTTCATGCATTTTTCGTCCCAATCCATGACCTACAAGTTCCCTTACAACACCATAACCATGAGCTTCACAATATTTTTGAATGGCAAAGCCTACATCACCAACACGATTGCCTAATTTAAACTCCCTAATACCAACATACAAAGATTCTTTAGTGACATCCAATAATTTTTTGATTTCAGGATCAATTTCACCCACGGCAAAGGTATATGCGTGATCTCCATAAAACTCGTTTTTAATGGCACCACAATCTATGGAGATGATATCGCCTTCCTGTAAAGGGTCGTTGGTAGGAAATCCGTGAACTACTTGTGAGTTGGGACTCATGCACAAGGTGTTCGGAAAATCGTATAAGCCCAAAAAACCAGGAATAGCTCCTTGCTCCCTTATGTATTCTTCTGCTAATTTATCCAGTTGTAAGGTAGTGACTCCAGGTTTCACTTCTTTGGCCAACATGCCCAAAGTTCGTGAAACAACCAAAGCGCTTTCACGCATCAATTCTATTTCTTCTTTTGTTTTTACTTTAATCATTTTAAAAAAATATGGGCAAAGATACTTAAAATTAAATGGAATTCTTTTTTATGAAACATGACTTTAGACAGTTTTTAGTTAGTAAATATTGAATATTTTTGTACTCTAAAATAAACACCATGTACAAATCCATTAGTGCCGAAGAAGCCGTAAAAGTCATTAAATCCAACAGTAAAGTATATATTCAAGCAGCAGCAGCCGCACCTCAAGTGTTGATAAATGCCATGACAGCAAGACATGAAGAGTTAAGAAATGTCGAAATTTGTCAACTACACACCGAAGGTGAAGCGCCTTATGCCAATCCGGAATTAAGAGACAGTTTTCATGTGAATTCCTTTTTTATTGGAAAAAATGTAAGACACACTTTAAAAGCAGGAAATGGGTCATATACACCTGTTTTTTTAAGTGAATTGCCTTTGTTGTTCAAAAGAAATATTGTCGATTTGCAAGTGGCTTTAATACATGTGTCCGTTCCTGATAAACATGGGTATTGTTCTTTGGGAGTTTCCGTAGAGGCAACCTTGGCGGCTATTGATAATGCCGATTATGTGATTGCCCAAGTAAATAAGCAAATGCCAAGAACACATGGTGCAGGGATTATTCATATTTCAGAAATCAATGCGTTTGTGGAGTGCGATGTGCCTTTGCCTACACATGATATGGTTGAACCTTCTGAAATAGAAAACAAAATAGGGAACCATGTGGCTGGCTTAATTGAAGACAGAAGCACTTTGCAAATGGGTATAGGTAATATTCCAAATGCTGTGTTGACCAGGCTAACCAATCATAAAGATTTGGGGTTGCATACCGAAATGTTTTCTGATGGTGTTATTGACTTGATATTAAAAGACGTCATTAATGGTAATTATAAGGGCATAAATAGAGGAAGGGCTTTAACCACTTTTTTAATGGGCTCTAAACGCTTGTATGATTATGTGGACGACAACCCTTTTATAGAAATGCGTGCATCTAACTACACAAACGATGTGTCCATAATTAGACAAAACCCAAAAATGGTTGCTATAAATTCTGCCATTGAGGTAGATGTTACTGGACAGGTTTGTGCAGATTCAATTGCAGCTCATATGTATTCTGGAGTTGGAGGTCAAATGGATTTTATTCGTGGCGCTTTCTTAAGCGAAGGTGGTAAAGCTATCATTGCATTGCCATCTACCACAAAATCTGGTATCAGTAGAATTGTACCTACTTTAAAACCAGGTGCTGGAGTTGTAACAACACGTGCGCATGTGCATTATGTTGTTACCGAGTATGGTATTGCCAACTTATATGGAAAAACCATTAAAGAACGTGTAAAAGCACTTGTGAACATAGCACATCCAGATCATAGGGAAGCCATAGACAAACAATATTTTGAATTGATAGGATATTAAACAAAGAAATTTATTGAAGCTTATTTATATAACAACAAACATAAGTTTTTGCTTAGATTGGTAAGAATTTATGGTTGTTACCTTTTAAAAAACGAAAAGAACCCTTTCTTTTTTTCTTTTTTAAGTGGACTGTAATTTGGATTGGATAGTCTTTGGTAAACTTCTCCCCAACCAATAAAACCACCAATATTTCGATCGTCTATAAATAAATCGGCATGAATTTTACGGCTTTTGGTATAATCAAATTGCTCTTCCGGAAAGCTTTTGTTCACAGCATAAAAGGTTAAACCGTTTTCTTTGCAAAAATTAACGGCTTCTTCCAGTCTAATGTCACTTCTATAGGTCCATAATATCAATCTGTGACCATCTTTCTGCAGTCGTTTTAAGGTTTCGAAAGCAAAAAGTTTGGGTCTACCAATTTTTGGATAATTATCCTCTACGATAGTTCCATCAAAATCTACAGCTATAATAAGTTTGTCGTTAAAATTCATACGTTTTAGTTACAGGCAAAAATAAGCAAATTAAAATGTAATCTTTATTTCCTTTAAGTTTAGATTAACGCATGTCGCGTCATTTTTTCTGGCTGTTCAATACCCATAAGTTTTAAAATAGTTGGAGCAATATCCCCTAAAACCCCATCTTTAATGGCTTTTAAATCTTTGTCTATTAATATTATAGGAACCGGATTTGTGGTATGCGCTGTATTTGGTGAGCCATCAGGGTTTATCATGGTTTCACAATTACCGTGATCTGCAATTAAAATGGTGGTATAATTATGTTCCAAAGCTGTAGTCACAATTTTATTGACACAAATATCCACAGCTTCACATGCTTTTATGGCGGCTTCCATGACACCTGTATGCCCAACCATATCGCCATTTGCAAAATTTAGGCATACAAAATCCACTTCTGCTTTTTTTATTTCGGGAATTAAGGCATCTGTCAATTCATAAGCACTCATTTCTGGTTTTAAATCGTAAGTGGCCACTTTTGGGGAATGTCTTAAGATTCGTGTTTCGCCATTAAAAACAGTTTCCCTCCCTCCAGAAAAGAAGAAAGTGACATGTGGATATTTTTCTGTTTCAGCTATTCTAATTTGTGTTTTATGGTTTTTTTCCAGTACTTCCCCTAAGGTATCTGTTAAATTATCTTTGTTATACACAACATGAATGTTATTAAATGTTTCATCATAATTGGTCATGGTAACATAATACAAATTCAATTTATGCATGTTTTGCTCATGGAAGTCTTGTTGGGACAACGCTTCGGTAAGTTGTCTTCCACGATCTGTTCTAAAATTGAAAAAAATGACCACATCTCCCTCTGAAATCTTAGCTAAGGGCTGATTGTTTTTATCAACCATTACAATAGGTTTGATAAATTCGTCTGTGACATTGTTATCGTAACTTCTTTGTATGGATTTTAAAGCATTTTTTGAAGCTTCACCAATTCCTTTTACCAAAGCGTCATAAGCCAATTTAACACGATCCCAACGTTTGTCCCGATCCATAGCGTAATAACGGCCAGTAATGGTGGCAATTTTGGTAGGCTTGTTCACGATAAACTCCTCCAATTCAGTAATGAAACCATAACCAGATTTTGGATCTACATCACGACCATCTGTGAACGCATGAATATATGATTCTTTTACTCCAGAGGTTTCAGCTGCAGTAACCAAACCTTTTAAATGATTAATGTGTGAATGCACACCGCCATCGCTTACCAAACCTAAAAAATGTATGGGTTTGTTATGTGTTTTGGCATGATTAAAAGCTGCAATTAAAGCAGGTTCTTGAGCCAATGTGTTGTTTTTTACAGCCAAGTTAATTTTAACCAAGTCTTGATATACTATACGTCCAGCACCTAAATTCATGTGGCCAACTTCGCTGTTTCCCATTTGACCTTCTGGAAGCCCAACATGCAAACCATCCGTTCGCAGGTTTGCATTTGGATACTTTGCGTAAAGTGAGTCTATAAAAGGTGTATGAGCATGATCTATGGCTGAAACTTTAGGGTCTGGAGATTTCCCCCAACCATCTAAAATCATTAAAATAACTTTTTTATTCATGGTAATTTACTTTATAAGTCAAAGATAAAAGTTTAAACTGCTTTAGGTTTGAAATGAAGAAAAAAAATGACTTTGTCCTTGAAATAACTAGGACTGGAATCTTTTAAGCATGACATAATGAATGCCGATATTTGGGATTGTAAAAGCATCGCCAGATATTAAAAACCCTTTGCTTTTATAGAATTCTACAGCAATTTCACGAGCATTAAACCAAAGTAAATCCACTTTTTTCTGAATTAATATGTTTTCTCCTTCATCTATCAATTGTTTTCCCAAACCTTTTTGTTGAAATTCTTTTAAAATGGCCATGCCACGAAGTTGGTATTGACGAGGTTCAGAAAATATAGGCGAATTGTTTTTCATAAAAGAAGCCACACCAATTAAATGGGATTTAAAGAATATACCTAAATGAAAGGTGTCTTCCTCTGTGTCCCCATCAAAAACGCAAGCCTCAATAGGTTTTCCTTCACGTAAAACAGGTTGTCTTACTAAATACGTTTCTTCGGCAGAAATTTGTTTGATTTCATAATGGGGATTTTCAATTTTATAAAGTTTTGCAGGCATGCCATCGTAAATGAATTCATTGACAACATGCAAACCACACTTTTCAATGACTTTATGTGAAGCTGTGTTTTTAATGTGAGCATGTGCATAAATATCTTTCAGTTTTAAGGTTTCAAACCCATAAGTTATGGAAGCTTTGGCACTTTCGGTTGCATAGCCTTTATTCCAATATTTTTTATAAAAACGGTAACCAACTTCAACTAGTTTTTCATTTGTATGGTATTTTAAGCCACACCAACCTAAAAACGTATCATTTTCATTTAAACAAACTGCCCATCTACCCATGTTATGAAGCTTGTAATCTTTATATTCTGCAAGAAAGTTTTTAGCGTTAACTAAAGACTTGAAAGCAGTGTCGCCAGTGTATTTAATAACATCAGGATCCTTATTCATTTTATAAAAATGAATGGCGTCCTGAACGTTGAATTCCCTCAAATAGAGACGTTTGGTTTTAATGATGATGTTCATAAGGTAAACTTATAATTTTTTTCTTTTATTAGATGAAATACTTATTTATATTTGCATCGGAAAGGCGAGAGTAGCTCAGTTGGTAGAGCGTCAGCCTTCCAAGCTGAATGTCGCCGGTTCGAATCCGGTCTCTCGCTCTAAAGCCTTGTCTGTTTGATGAGGCTTTTTTTATTTTTCTCATGTTTAGAATTGGAACAAGATTTAAGGTGAGAAGTTTATACTGAGCGCAGCCGAAGTAAACCCGGTCTCTCGCTCTAAAGCCTTGTCTGTTTGATGAGGCTTTTTTTATGTTCATCAATAAGTTACAATTTTATTTGTGTTTTAAATGTTTGAATTTCAATGTGTATTATCTTAAATCTTTAAGTTCTGTACCACTTTCTATCTCATAAGGTGTTTTGTTGTACTCAAAAACCCTTGCTGTTAAAGGGCCTTTTAATTTTATGGAAGTTTCAGTAACCTGTAACCAACTGCCTTCCCTAAGTCCAATAACAGGTTGTGTGTGGTAAGCATGAAATTCTTTAATTCTCGTTTCCCTGGTTTCCCCCATGTGTTTGTTGTTTGGAATAGGGTCTAAATAATGTGGGTTGATATTAAACGGCATAAAGCTCAAAGCCTTAAAGCTGGGAGGATAAACAATGGGCATGTCGTTGGTGGTATTTATGGTCAAGCCACAAATATTACTTCCAGCACTTGTGCCTAAGTAGGGCGTTCCTTTAAGAACACTTTTTTTTAATGGTTCCAGCAAATTGTTTTTATAAAGTTGATACAAGAGTACAAATGTATTTCCTCCACCAGTAAAAATGGCTTCAGCGTTTTGGATGGCTTCAATGGGGTTTTCAAATTCATGAATGCCCATGACGTTTTTATGGATTTTTTTAAAAGCCTCTCTAGCCTTGATGGTGTAATCTTCATGCGAAATGCCACTAGGTCTGGCATAGGGAATAAACACAATGGTATTTGCATCTTTAAAAAACAGGGCCAATTCATCCAGTAAATATTCTAAATAACCACTCCCATGAACGGTTGAGGTACTTGCTATAATTAAGTTTTTCATTTCCATTAATTTGTTGTAAATTTAAGTAAATACTGCCTGTAACAAAAGTTAAATGGGTTTGTGTTTTAACTTGCTAACCTTCAAAAAATTAAGCTATGAAATTATTTTTGCCTTTAATTGCCTTTTTTATGTTCTTGTCTTTTGGCATGGCCCAAAACGATAGTAGAATTGAAATTTCCGGAAAAGTAATTGTGGATTCCAACGATGTGGAAGGGCTTACGGTTACCAACATCACTTCAAATAGAATTGCCGTTACAGATTTTAATGGCGAGTTCCGTATTGATGTTGCGTTAAACGACAAGATAAAAATCTCTGCCTTACAATACAATACCATTCTTGTAATAGTTACCGATGAGATTTTAAAATCCAAACAGTTGACCGTATTTCTGGATGAACATGTAACTGCCTTGGATGAAGTGGTTATTTTACCTTTTAACCTTACAGGCGACCTGGAAACAGACCTGACCAAAGTGAGAACTTTTAACCCAAAATTTGAAACCATTTACTTTGGGAATGTGTTGTCTAATGAAAATCAATACACAGATATACAATATCAAGAGGTTGAAAATACCATTCTAAGACAAGGCAGGTTCTACAATGGTGTAGATTTGGTGAAAATTACCAATTGGTTGGTAAAACCTCTTTTTAATTCGGGAAGTACATCTAAGGAAACCAATAAAAAAGATACCAATTACGCTGTTTTAAGGGATACTTACACGAAAGATTTTATAAGCACAAATTTTAATATTCCAGAAGATCAGGTAACCGATTTTATAGCTTTTGCTGAAGCTAACAATACTGATATGTCGCTTTATGAAGAAGGAAAAGATATTGAATTAATTCAGTATTTGGTAGATCAAAGTAAGTTGTATTTAAATACAAAAATGTCTAAAAATTAGTTCAGGTCAAGGTCTAGTAAATCCTTTGCCTATTTTAAAAATGTTTAAATTAATGGTTGGATGAGGTTCAGGGTTTTAACATAAGTTTAGTTTGGTGTTGTATTTATTTTAAGATTTGATATCCTTTCTTTATCAAACTAAACCGAACCAATTTGAAGCAGCACATTTTTTTCTTGTTTTTATTGACAAGCTTTCAAGCAGCATTCTCCCAAACAGTTGAAATTACAGGAAAAGTAACTACAACTTCAGATGCAGAAAATATTCATGTTATCAACAAAACAGCTCAGGTTTTTACAAGCACCAATGCCTTTGGGAGTTTTAAAATTTCAGCAAAACTAAACGATACTTTGCAGTTTACGTCCATTCAGTATAAAATCAAAGAAGTGGTTGTAAATGCCACAATAATTTTAGAGAAAGCATTGGAAGTGCATCTGGAAGAACTCACCTATGCTTTGGACGAAGTGGTCGTTGGCCGTATGCTTTCAGGAGATTTAATGCAAGATATTGCAGATGTAGAAGGTTCTCCTGTTACTGCCAAACAATTGGGTATTCCAAGCTATCAAGGAAAATTAAAGACACAAAGCGAACGGAAACTAAATGAAGCTACCACAGGTGGAGGATTTATTCCTCTGTTTCCTATCATAAATGCCATAACAGGAAGAACCAAACAATTAAAAAACCAAATAAAACTGGAGCGTAAAGACGATTTGTTGGATGATGTTAGAAAAAGAACAGAAACCATTTTGTTTTCCAATGCAAGGCTTTCAGAAACTTTAAGAACCGATTTTTTCTATTTTTGTTCCGATGACCCCGATTTCATTAGACGTTGTAAAGCAAAAAGTGACCTGGAAATATTGGAATTTTTAAAAGAAAAACTCGTTCAATATAAAGCCAATATAAAAACCGAAACCAATTAGTGGTTGTGGAACACTTTTTGACCTTTTAAAAATGATTAGCTTTGCTTAACCATACATGACATTTTTGATATGCTGTTTATAAAAAAAACCATTCTTGTTTTACTCTTGCCATTGTTGGCTTTTACAACCTTTCATAAATATTATGTAAGTGTTACCCAAATTGAATATGTAAAGAAACAACAGTCGGTTCAAATCATTTCAAGGATCTTTCTGGACGATTTTGAAGATGTGCTCCAAGCACGTTACAACGAAAAACTGTTTTTAGGACCACAAATGGAAACAGAAGACGCCAATTTTTATATAGAAAGATACCTGAAAACCAAAATGATCATGAAAATAAATGGTGAAGAAAAAACACTTAACTTTATTGGTAAAGCATACGAAAACGATATTGTAGTGTGCTACTTGGAAATAGAAGGTGTTAAAAACATTGATACTTTTGAAATAGAAAACACGGTTCTTTTTGATTTATATGCTGAACAACAGAATATTGTAAGAACCAAAATCAATTCAAAAAACAAAAGCTTCATCCTGATAAAAGAAAATGATAAAGGTTTGTTAAACTTTAAATAAAGTGAATTAATCCTAAAAAAATATCGTTATTTTTCCCTTCAATTTTTTCTAACTAATTTTTAACATATAACATTCTTTTTTAAAAAAAACCATTAAAGTAATTAAAAATGAATGTTTTACAAGACCAATTAAAACAGTAATATCCAACGCATGAAAACACTAAAGTATCTTTTTCTTTCTGTTTTGTTTCTTTCGGTAAATGTGTATGCCCAAGAACAAGAAAAGCCAGTCCGTAAACCAGGACACACAAACAACAATAAGTTCAAACAACTTTATGATGAGTTTTCCACTCCCAATATGTTCCGTACAGCTTCTGGAGCTCCAGGACCTGCATACTATCAGCAACAGGCAGATTATAAAATGGACATTGTTTTAGACGATAAAAACGCTAAAATTTCTGGATTCGAAACCATTACGTATACAAACAATTCCCCAGACCAATTAAAATACCTTTGGGTGCAACTGGATCAAAACGTGAGAGCCAAAGATTCAAAATCCCCTTTAATTGAAGGAGGAGGCTTTGCTCCAGCACAACAGGCTTCAACTTTTGCAAGTACTTATATGACAGATGGTTTTGATGGAGGTTTTAATATTCAAGAAGTAAAAGATACCAATGGTAATAATTTACCATACACAATTAACCAAACCATGATGCGTGTGGAGCTGCCTAAACCATTAAACACAGGCGAAAAATTTTCATTTTCCATTAAATGGTGGTATAACATTAACGACCATGTGAATGGGAGAGGACGTTCTGGTTACGAATACTTCCCAGAAGATGGAAACAGAGCCTATGTAATTGCTCAATTCTATCCAAGAATGGCTGTGTACAACGATGTGGAAGGATGGCAAAACTCACAATTTTGGGGTCGTGATGAATTTGCTTTGCCATTTGGAAATTTTGAAGTGAATATTACTGTGCCTGCAGACCATATTCTAGATGGTACCGGAAAATTAATGAACAGAAAAGAAGTGTTTACAAAAGAAATGATGAAGCGTTACGAAAAAGCTCAGAAATCTTATGATAAACCAGTAATTATTGTATCGCAAGAAGAAGCCGAAGCAGCCGAAAAAGGCTTTTCAGATAAAACAAAGACTTGGAAACTGTACGCAGAAAATGTGCGTGATTTTGGGTTTGCAACCTCAAGGAAATTTATTTGGGACATGATGGCTGTTAAAATTGGAGATAAAGATGTCATGGCTGTTTCCATGTATCCAAAAGAAGGAAATCCACTTTGGGAAGAATGGTCAACTTATGCAGTAGCAGCCACCTTAAAAACATATTCAAGGATGACTTTTGAATATCCATATCACAAAGCCATTTCAGTTCATGCAAAAAATCAAGGGATGGAATATCCAATGATTTGCTGGAATTATGGTCGTCCTGATGAAAACGGAAATTATAGTGACAGAACAAAGTATGGAATGATTAGCGTTATTATTCATGAAGTTGGACATAACTATTTTCCAATGATTGTAAACAGTGACGAGCGTCAATGGACCTGGATGGATGAAGGATTGAACACCTTTATGCAGTATGTGGCAGAACAGGATTTTGGAGAATGGCATCCAGATGCACTTTCGCCAGGACATGATAAATACCCATCAAGACGTGGCCCAGCTGCAAACATAGTGCCTTATATGGGAGGCGATCAGGATTTTATTGCGCCAATAATGACCAAAGGTTTAAACACCTATCAATTTGGTAACAATGCATACGGAAAACCAGCAACAGCTCTTAATATATTGCGCGAAACCGTTATGGGACGCGAGTTGTTTGATTATGCGTTTAAAGAATATGCCAACCGTTGGATGTTTAAACACCCAACTCCAGAAGATTTCTTTAGAACCATGGAAGATGCCTCTGCCTTCGATTTGGATTGGTTTTGGAGAGGTTGGTTCTATACAACCGATTATGTAGATATAGGGGTAAAAGAAGTAAAGAAATTTTATGTGTCTTCAGAGCCTAACGAGTACGCTAAAATGATGGCCAAACGTTATGGTATGGAACTGTCTGATTTGCCTCCATTGGTTTTTATGGTTGAAGAAGGAAGTGAAGAGTTTAAAGAAGACATGAAAAATGGGTCTCTTTTAGACAATTCAATCCCTTTAAAGGAATATGTTATGGATAATTTTACTGAGGCTGAACGTGCCAATATTAAAACACCTAAATATTTCTATAATGTAACATTTGATAAACCAGGAGGACTGGTTATGCCAATTATTGTAGAGTATACCTATGCAGATGGTACCACTAAAACAGATCATTATCCAGCAGAAATCTGGAGGTTGAATGATAAAGAGGTTAGTAAGTCGGTTGCATCAGATAAGGAAATTGTTAAAATAACAGTAGATCCAAACCTGGAAACAGCAGATGTGGACACATCAAACAATTCCTGGCCAAAAGAAGTTTCTGAAAGTGATTTCGATAAATTTAAAAATGAAGTAAGAGATTAACACCAAACGTTAAATATTTAAAAGCCGACCATAAAAATGAGTCGGCTTTTTTTATTCTCAACTAGCAACTCACTATATTTGCATTGTGATACAAGCAAGCATATTATTATTTATAGGGACTACCGAAATCATGTTCATACTATTTATAGTTGTCATGGTTTTTGGTGCAGATAAAATTCCTGAAATCGCAAGAGGTTTGGGAAAAGGCATGCGCATGCTTAAAGATGCATCAAACGACATTAAGACCGAAATCACCAAAAGTGCCGAAAAAAATGGCATTGATACCAGCATTACCAAAGATGTGCAAGACGAACTCAATAAGGTAAAAGACGACCTAGAAGATTTTACAGGCTCTGTAAGACGAAAAATGTAAAATTCCAGTAGGCAGGAGAATCTCTTTATTCAACGTGATTTTATTATAAATGTAAGGTAAATAATTCCTGCTTTTCCCATGTATCTTTTGTTTTGTGATTTTTTTTTTTTTTAACTTTAATAACGTTAATCACTTTAAAATCTATACGTTATGAAAAAAATATTCTTATTACTTACATTTGTTTTTTCTATGTTTATTGTTTCTTGTGATAATGAAACTGATAATATTCAGGAATCTTCAGATGTTACTAACGAAAAAATGGACAGTTTTATTAATTCTAATATAGGTATTGATAAAAACGGACAGTTCGAATTTACAGTTGCCGAAAATACAATCTTAAAAGCAGTTAAAGAATATTCAAATACCTTTGATTTAGATATTGAACCACAATCTATAAAAATAATAGATATAGACGCTAAAAAATACCTGCGTATCTACAGTAAAAATGATTATGTTTCAACTGTTGCTTTAGTTTTAGATAACCAAAATAATTATAGAGTTGATAAGACTGTTTGTACATCAAAAGCATGTGCTAGTGGTGGTGGTTGCATACCAAATGGATCCTATTGTACTGAGTGTTATGGAAGCAATGGATTGAAAGGAGACTGTAAAAGAACAACTACTGGAGGTTAAACAAAATTCTAGTCTATAAATTTAAACCTCGTTTTTTTTTATTTGTGAGGTTTTTTTACATATTTAACTCTTGAAGTCACATAGAGTTCCGAAAAAGTAGCATTGATAAACAGTATCACCAAAGATGTGCAAGACGAACTCAATAAGGTAAAAGACGATTTAGAGGACTTTACAGGTTCTGTTAGGCGAAAAATGTGATGTTCCTACATATATAATATTTTGCGATACTTGTTCATGGACAGGAAAGAAATTACATTGATCAATCCTATTTTTTTCTACTTATAGTTAGCCCATCACGAATGGGTAATATAATGGTTTCAACCCGTTTGTTTTCCTTTAATAGTTTATTGTAGGCTTTAAGAGCTGATGTGGCCTTATCTTCTTTTTTTAGTTTTGTTTCCAATATTTTACCACTCCACAATACATTATCAGATAAAATGATGCCTCCAGGGTTTAACTTGTCTATAACAAGTTCAAAGTAGCTTGCATAATTTTCTTTGTCGGCATCAATAAACACAATATCAAAAGTGTCTTTCAATTGTGGGATAATTTCCAAAGCATTTCCCAAATACTGATGAATTTGATTGCCATAAGGTGATAAGTCAAAATATTTACGTTGAAAATCCACCAATTCCTCATTCACATCTATGGTATGTAAGGAGCCATTTTTTTTAAGCCCTTCAGCTAAACATAGCGCAGAATAGCCTGTATAAGTGCCAATTTCAAGAATGCAAGTTGGGTGCGCCAATTTCGAGATCATGCTTAACACACGACCTTGGTAGTGACCACTAAGCATGCGTGGTTGCAATATTTTTTGATAGGTTTCCCGTGTTAACTGTTGTAATAATTGGGGTTCATTTTCTGAATGAGCCACTACATATTCGTCTATTTTCTCTGGTAAAAAGTGCATATAGTTAGATATTTTATTGTCAGGTTGAGCGCATTTAAAGCATCTTTCTATTTATTGGTTTCATCACTTCGTTCTGAATGATAATCTTAGCTTAAAATGCGTTTTACCAGTTTTTGCTTCGCTTCCTGGTCATCACCACATAACCATTGGATGACATTGTCTTCCCAAATGGCATCCCGTTCATCACTGTTTATAATATTTTGTTCAACAGCCAAATCCAATATTTTACCAGGATAAGAAGATTGTTTTTCACTTTCCATTTCACCTAAAGGATAAGGGTCGTCCAGTCCCATCAATACTTGTTTGGAGCCTTGGTTTTTTATAAGCAAATGTAAGCCTCCTGTATCATGGACCAAAGTGTCAAAAAAGATGTTTTTATGGCCAACGGCTTTTCTTGGATGACTCTTTCCTTCAAATAAATCCGGTCTGCCATCAAAACCTTGAATACGTCTTCCTAAGTTAATTTGTGCCAGTTGTCCTCCATGGGCAAAACAGGTACGCATGTTTGGATATTTGTCTTGATATCCGTTTAAGGTTAGAAAATGATAAGCGTCAGCACATTGAGCCAACATCCATATTAAATGAAAACGCCAAGAGGTGTTTTCTAGTTTAATGAATTTTTCGCCATCGTAAGGATGGATTTCAACTGCCAGATTATATTTGTTTGCCAATTCAAAAATGGGTTCGTTTTCTTCATCAAAAATACAACGCCAAGTTCCTATGGTGTCCATGTAATGGGTTGGTAAGCATAAGAGTTGCATTCCTAATTCTTCCACACATCGTTCAATTTCCCAACAGGCTCCACGAACAAAACCAGGATGCACAACAAAACCACAGGTAAATTTACTGGGGTTTTCACGTTGGATTTTAGCATTAAAATCGTTTTGAAAACGTAAGGCTTGTTTCATTTCTTCCACACGTAGGCCGTTTCCGTATAATTGGGATAAATTAAGTACCACTGCATGATCTATTTTAAAGCGTTCCATCCATGCCAGTTTTTCATCCAGAAAAAAACTTGAATCGGTTATTGGTCGATTCCAGTCTTTTTGAAGCATAAATTTCCGGTCTTTATCTACCCAAAAAATGCCTTTATCTTTCATAAACTGAGGTATTTCCTCTGGATAGGGAAGTAGGTGAGAATGACCGTTTATACGAAGTTTGCGTTTTTCTTTCATAGTTGTCATCCTAAACTTGTTAGGACCTCATTGTTTTTTATTCTTCAATCTGTACTTTTTTAGGTGGTTGCATGACTTCGCCACAATTAGGACATGTGCGTTTGTCTTTGTCGCCATAATATTTATCAAAAATTACAGGCATGTCGGTTTCAATATTTTCAACTGTAAAATCTTCTTCATACAGTTTGGTGGTACAATTTTCGCAGAACCAAAGTAGGGCGTCCTGAACCCCTTTCTCTCTAGGATATTCTATTACCAATCCCACAGTGTTGGCTCCACGTTGTGGAGAATGAGGGACTTTTGGTGGTAATAAAAAAATGTCTCCTTCCTTAATATGAATGTCTTTGGGTTTGCCATCATCAATCACTTTTAACACCATGTCGCCTTCAATTTGATAGAAAAACTCTGGAGTTTCGTTGTAGTGATAATCTTTCCTGCTATTGGGTCCACCAACAACCATCACGATAAAATCGCCATCTTTCCAAACCACTTTATTACCAACAGGTGGTTTTAAAAGATGTCTGTTTTCTTCAATCCAAGCTTTGAAATTAATAGGAGAAACTAGTTTGCTCATAATTATACTTTTAAATGTCATTGTGAAGTAAATTTTTATTTGCTGTGTCAATCTTTTTTAGATATTTCCACCTCTCCCGATTGCTATCAGGATTCCTCGTAATGACAGGTTATTTAAATTGAACCATAAAGTTACAAAGATTTTGTTCTTCCACCATCCACAGGAAGGTTAATTCCGTTAATGTAACTAGCACATTCACTAGCTAAAAAAGTGACTGCATAAGCCAATTCTTCTGGTTTCGCAAAGCGTTTGGCAGGAACGGCTTGTTTCATGGCATTTGCAGCCTCTTCTTCCGTGTTTCCTGTTTTAGCCGATTTGTTTTTAATGATTTCTGTTAAGCGTTCGGTTCCTGTGGCTCCAGGTAGGACATTGTTTACTGTAATTCCGAAAGAACCCAGTTCGTTAGCCAAGGTCTTACTCCAGTTTGCTACAGCGCCACGAATGGTATTGCTTACACCTAAACCATCCAGAGGCTGTTTAACAGAGGTTGAAATGATATTGATAATACGTCCATAACCAGCTTCTTTCATGAAAGGAACAACTGCTTGTGCTAACACGTGATTGCACTTTAAATGTTGCGTAAAAGCACTTTCAAATTCATTTAATTCAGCCGTAAAAAC
This sequence comes from uncultured Xanthomarina sp., assembly GCF_963971605.1. Lineage (NCBI taxonomy): Bacteria > Pseudomonadati > Bacteroidota > Flavobacteriia > Flavobacteriales > Flavobacteriaceae > Xanthomarina > uncultured Xanthomarina sp. The sequence continues at coordinate 6,859 of NZ_CAXATZ010000016.1, read as the reverse complement.
TGGACCTCCTTTTGGGCCTCCAGTATTGTTTACCAGAATATGAAACCCATGCTTGTTAGAAACATACTTTGATACTTTTGCTTTTAATTCTTCAGGATTAGAAAAATCTGCTACAATATAATCGTGGTTTCTATGTTGAGGTAATTCAGCCAGAACAGTTTTTAATTTGTCTTCGTTTCTTGCAATTAGTGTCACAATTGCACCTTCAGCAGCTAAAGACATAGCTGTGGCTTTTCCAATTCCTGCTGTGCTACCACAAACTAAAGCGTATTTGTTGTTTAAGTTTAGATTCATTTTTTTTAGATAAAAGATTCAAGAATCAAGAATCAAGATAGTTTCGGTCTTGGTTCTTAGTTCTATAGTCTTGGTTCTTTAGTATTTTATACAAACATTCTTCGCTTCGGTAAAAAAGCGCAAGGCTTCAAAACCACCTTCCCTACCAACTCCTGAAGCTTTTACACCTCCAAAAGGGGTTCTTAAATCACGCATCATCCAAGTGTTCACCCAAACAATTCCAGCTTGTAATTGTTGGCTCATTCGCATGGTTCGTTTTAAATTATTGGTCCATAATGTGGCTGATAAGCCATATTTTACTTTGTTTGCCATTTGTAAGACTTCATCCTCTCTATTGAAAGACATGATAGTAACCACAGGTCCAAAAATTTCTTCTTGATTCACACGGCAATCGTCGTTAGGAACTTCTATAACTGTTGGTTCTAAATAATAACCATTTTCAAAACCTTCAACAATGACTTTATTTCCTCCACAAAGAATTTTGCCATTTTCCTCTTTAGCAATATGGATGTAATCCATCACTTTTTCAAGATGAGGTTTGGAAACCAAAGCACCAATATTTGTTGTTGCTTCTGAAGGATGCCCAACTTTTAGGTTTTTTACCTTTTCTACAAAATCTTTTTTGAATGTATCATAAATCGAGGCTTCAACAAAAATTCTGCTACCACACAAACAAATTTGTCCTTGATTTGCAAAAGAAGAGCGAACAGTTGTTTCCAGCATATCTTCATAATCGCAATCTGCGAAAATGATGTTTGGGTTTTTTCCACCCAATTCCAAAGATAATTTTTTAAACATAGGAGCAGCCACTTTGGCAATATGAGCTCCAGTGGCTGTTCCTCCAGTAAAGGAGATGGCTTTGATGTCTGGATGCTCAATAATGGCTTGTCCTGTTGTGGCACCTAAACCATGGACTATATTTAAAACACCTTTTGGAAGTCCAGCTTGACTGCAAATATCACCTAATAAAAAAGCAGTCATAGGTGTGACTTCACTAGGTTTAGCCACCACACAATTTCCAGCTGCAAGAGCTGGAGCAATTTTCCAAGTAAATAAATAGAGTGGCAGGTTCCATGGCGAAATACAACCAACAACTCCTAAAGGTTGGCGTAAGGTGTAATTTATGGCATCTTGACCAACACTCTCATGACTTTCACTGTAGAATTGCGTAATGGCATTTCCAAAGAATCTAAAATTACTTGCTGCTCTAGGAATATCTACAGCTTTAGCTAAACTTACAGGTTTGCCATTATCTTTGCTTTCGGCTTCTGAAAAACGTTGCAAGTTGGCTTCCAATAATTCTGAAATTTTAATGAGGATGCGACTACGTTCTTCCAAAGTGGTTTGACTCCAGCTAGGAAAAGCCGATTTGGCAGCGATATAGGCATTCTCAACATCTTCTTTTGATGAGTTTGGGATTTGTCCATAAACTTCACCAATGGCTGGATTAAAATTGTCCAACCAATCATTTGAAATTGGGTCGTGAAAGTTGCCGTTTATGTAGTTTTGAATGTGCATTTTATTTACAGGTCATAGACAAAAGATAAAAGAAAAGAGACGTCTTGGGTCTTTGTTCTCTTGTCCTGGTTCTTTTAGTCTTTTTTCTTATAAGCCATCACCTTAATTTCCACCACCAAATCTGGATGTGGTAATTGATGTACAGCTACTGTGGTTCTGGTTGGGCCAGTTTCTTTGTTAAAAAACTCTGCATAAGCTTTATTGTAACCTGCAAAGTCGTTCATATTAACTAAAAAGGTAGTCACATCCACAACATCTTTTAAACTGGCTCCTTCTTTTGCTAAGTTCTTTTCTATGTTTAATAAAACCTCACGGGTTTGAACTTCAATGTTTAGATGTTTAGTTCCCATTTCGTCAATTATATCAACACCAGCTATGGTATTGTCTGCTCTTCTGGAACTTGTTCCAGAAACAAAAATAAAATCGCCAACTCGCTTAGTATGTGGATAGGCTCCTCTTGGTGTTACTGTTTTTTCGCTCATAATTAATATTTTAATCCAGCAATTCTATCGTCTTCTAAAATGGCTTCGGTTGCTTTTTTTACTTTTTCTAAAATTGGTTTTAAGACTTCCTTGTCTTTCAGGTCGAGACTGGTCGAGACCTCACCATCTGCCAACATGTTTAAAATAGCTTTGTCTTGGGCTCGGCCTTTTAACATGGCTTCTCTGTAATTGATGTCTTCGTTAAAAGTGACCAACGAATATTTTGAGGAATAGTCGTTTGGGAATTCTTTTTCAAAAGCCATTTCCAATGTACGTTTTTCCCTGAAATTGGCATGGTTTACATGTCCTTTCATTTCATGGAAATTATCGATTGCTAAATCAGCAATGGCATCTGTATCTTTTTTACGGGACTTTTCATATGCTTTAAATACCGTTTCCCAATCTGCATATCCTTTATCTAAGATATTGTCAAATTCCGTAACATCTTCAAAGGAAGCATTCATGCCTTGTCCGTAGAAAGGCACAATAGCATGTGCAGCATCTCCCATTAAAAGGGTGTTTCCTTTATAATGCCAAGGAGAACATTTTACTGTTCCAAGAGGCGATGTTGGGTTTTCAAAAAAATCATCAACCAAATTTGGCATGAGTTCCAAGGCATCTTTAAAATACTTTCCAAAGAACTCCAAAACCCGTTCTTTGGTTGTTAAGTTGTTGAAATTGTATTCGCCTTCATCATAACTTAAAAACAAGGTGACTGTAAAACTTCCGTCCAGATTTGGAAGTGCAATAAGCATAAACGCTTCCCTTCCCCAAATATGCAAAGCGTTTTTGTAGGTTTTATAAGCACCATTTTCGGCAGGAAAGATGCTTAGCTCTTTATAGCCATGAGATAAGTACTCTTGAGAGAAACTAAATAAAAATTTTTTTTCCAAATAATAGCTTTGTCGCAATGCAGAGCCTGCACCATCTGTTGCAAAAATAACATCGGCATCTTCTACAAACTCGGTATTGGTGTCGCAATCCATAAACAAAGCTGTGGTATTTTCAAAATCAACCGATTTGCATTTTCTATTGAAATGAATGGCGACATTTTCATGTTTTTCGGCTTCGTCCAACAACAATCCATTTAATTGACCTCTAGAAACGGAATTGATGAACTCATGTGTTCTTCCACTGTAGGGAGCCAATACGGTATTGCCTTCCAAATCGTGAAGCATGCGTCCATTCATAGGTATGCATAAAGGTTTTACTTTTTCTTCAAGCCCAACAAGTTTCATGGCTTTAAGACCACGATCTGAAAGGGCCAGATTAATGGAGCGACCAGCAGAAATATTTACTTTTCGTAGGTCTGGACGCATTTCCATAACGGTTACATGGTAACCACGTTGCCCTAAACGTAAAGCTAATAAGCTTCCACAAAGACCAGCTCCGATAATGAGGATGTTTTGTTGTTTATTCATTTTTGTTTTTGTCTGGTCGAGCGCTATCGAGACCTAATTAACCTCTCGACTGCTCGAGGAGACATTATTATGTGTTTAATATTTGCTTCAATTTGTCAACCATTCTATACACATCTTCAAAGGAATTGTATAGAGGTACAGGCGCACAACGGATGACGTCTGGTTCTCGCCAATCTGTGATAATATGTGCTTTGGTTAATTTTTTATGTAAACTTTTATCAGCATCCCTTACCTGAATTGAGAGTTGACAACCTCTTTCTTTTGGATTGGAAGGTGTGATAATTTTAACTTTATCATTATTTAGTTCATTGAGCAAAAACTCGAAATAACCGGTTAATTTTTCAGATTTTTCCCTTAAAGCATCCATGCCAACTTCATTAAACATATCTAAAGACGCTTTTATTGCAGCCATGGATAAAATGGGAGGATTACTGAGTTGCCAACCTTCTGCTCCAGGAATTACATCTAAAGGTTGACGCATATTGAATCTGGTAGCTTTGTTATGGCTCCACCATCCAGCAAAACGTTTCAGTTTTTTATTGTGTGCATGTTTTTCGTGTACAAATAAACCACCCAAACTTCCTGGTCCGGAATTTAAATACTTGTACGTACACCAAGCAGCAAAGTCTACTCCGGAATCGTGAAGTTCTGGCTTGATGTTTCCGGCTCCATGAGCCAAATCGATGCCAACCATACAGTTTTTGGCATGGCCCAACTCGGCTATTTTTTTAAGATCTAAATATTGTCCAGTATAATAATTAACGCCACCAATAAGCAGTAAAGCAATCTCGTCTCCTTGCTCTTCAAGAATAGTTTTCAGGTCATCTAAATTTAAAAGTTCTTCACCTTGTCTTGGTTTCCATTCAATTAAACCTTCATTAGCATCAAATCCATGAAATTCCAATTGGGTTTGAACAGCATATCTATCAGATGGGAAGGCATCACTTTCAATAACTATTTTGTATTTGGTTTTTGTTGGTTGGTAAAACGATACCATTAACAAGTGCAAATTGGTTGTTAAGGTGTTCATGGTAACCACTTCAATTGGTTTGGCACCAACAATTTTCGCCATGGAATCGGTAAGAAATTCATGATATGGCATCCATGGGTTTTTGGCTTCAAAATGACCTTCTACTCCTAAATTGGCCCAATCGTCCAATTCTTGCTGTATGTATTTTTGGGTGCTTTTTGGTTGTAAGCCTAAAGAGTTTCCTGTAAAATATAACCAATTGTTCCCTTGATTGTCTTTGGGAATATGGAATTGACTTCTATAATGCGACAATGCATCGTTTTGGTCCTGTTCCTTAGCGTAGTCTAGACCTGGTTTATAGTTGGACAAAGTGTGTGTTTTTTCGGTTTCCAACAAAAATAAGAATTATAATTTTAGGAAGGAAGCCTTAAGTAATAGATAATTTCAATAGGTAATTTTTGTATATTTATTAAAATATCAGGACATGAGTAAAACAAAAAATTATACAAACAATGAGGTAACGATAGTTTGGGAGCCAGAAAAATGCATTCATTCTGGAATTTGTGTGAGAGGCTTGGGAGATGTCTTTAAACCTAAAGAAAAACCTTGGATTAAAATTGATGCAGCTCCAACTGACGATTTGGTTAAACAAGTAAAAGCTTGTCCTTCTGGTGCTTTGAGTTATTTTATGAATGACAAAGAAGATAAGACCAAAGAAACTTTAGAAACAAAAGTTGAGGTTCTTGAAAATGGTCCCTTATTGGTTTATGGAACTTTGCATGTAACCCATAAAGATGGAAACCAGGAAATTAAGAATAAAACAACTGCTTTTTGTAGGTGTGGTTCTTCAAAAAACAAACCATATTGTGATGGTACACACGTGAAAAATGATTTTGTTGGATAAAGAAAAAGTGCTTCAACTTGTTAGGTGAAGCACTTTAAATATATATAGACGCATAAAGCGGGATATTTATATACTATATACGTCTAATTAAGGTGTATTGGATGTTTTTAATTTATTTTTATGAACAATAATTTAAACTATGCAAAATCACGATTTTTATTTTAACACTAACAAAGCCACCTGGAATGAGAAAGTGAAAATCCATTCCAAAAGCGACATGTATCAATTAGAAGCTTTCAAAAAAGGAAAGTTGTCTTTAATGTCATACGAACTAAAAGCCCTTGGAAATGTTAAAGACAAAAGTCTGTTGCATTTACAATGTCATTTTGGACAAGATACATTAAGTTGGAGCAGGTTGGGGGCTACCTGTGTTGGGATTGACATAAGTGATGCTGGCATTGCTTTGGCTAAATCGCTTAATGCGGAGCTGAAATTAAACGCTCAATTTGTATGTTGTAATGTATTGGACACGTCTAAATATGTTGAAAAAGAATTCGATATTGTTTTTGCCAGTTATGGCGTGATTGGTTGGTTGCCAGATTTAAGACCTTGGGGACAAATGATTGCAGAAAGATTAAATAAAGGAGGCACGTTTTATATGGTTGAATTTCATCCCATAGTTTGGATGTTCGATTATTTAGAGGAAACTCCTGTCATGAAATATGGTTACATGCAAGACGAAGTGATTTATGAGGAATATGAAGGTACTTATGCCAATACAAACTCTAAAATGAAAAGTAAAGAGTATGGTTGGAACCATGGGTTAAGCGAAGTTATTAATGCTCTTACTGAAGCAGGATTGCACATTGATTACTTAAATGAATACGATGAAAGTCCGTATAACGTGTTGCCAAATTTGGTTGAAAGTGAATCTGGAATGTTTGTGACAAAAGACAAACTCTATCCTTTGATTTTTGAGATAAAAGCGACTAAAGTTTAAGTTACTTGTTATGTTAAGCTTTTTTGAAGCATCTTTAGGGAGATACTGTTAGGGCAATAAGTACAACATGCCATTGTGTTAGTTTTTAGCGTCCTTCAATAATTCTGGGAACTTTGCTTTAAATCTATTGAGTCTTGGTATGGACACATTTTGCACATATGGATCTTCAGGATGCCGTTTTTCATAGTTCTGGTGGTAATCTTCAGCTATCCAAAATTTAATGAAAGGATATACTTCAGCAGCAACATTGGCATTTAGTTTTTTAGACAAAGCCGTTTTTTTAGATTCTATAATTTGTTTTTGTTCGTCGTTCTGATAAAAAATAATGGA
>NZ_CAXATZ010000015.1:0-57580 GCF_963971605.1 uncultured Xanthomarina sp. | reverse complement strand
TTACGGTGACAGGCGTGGATGTAACCGATAATACCGATCCTTGTAATGTGGTGATCACACGTACCTGGACCTTTACCGATAGCTGTGACAACAGCTCGTCTGTATCGCAAACAATCACGGTGACCGATACCACGGCTCCGGTGGCAACAAATGATCTATCAGACATAACGGTAAACTGTAATGTTATTCCAGATGTACCTACATTAGTTTTTGACGATTGTTCAGATGATATAATGATTACAGATTTTAATGAAGACAACTCATTTGATGGAACAAATAACGATTATGAGATAATTTGGACTTGGGAGTTTACAGACTCTTGTGGCAATATTGGAACTGCTTCTCAAATTGTATATGTAAATATGGTAGATACGATTGTTTATGAAAGTGACAGTAGATGTTCTGATGATGGTATAATTGATTTATTTGACTACTATTTTGGAAATGACATGTCTGGCACTTGGGAAGTTATTTCTGGTGATACAACCTTAAACGGTAGTGATTTTGACCCCTCAATTGTAGAGTTAGGAGATTATGTGTTTAACTATACTGTTGCAGATAACGGTTGTTTAAGCACGACTGAAGTAACATTAAATATCAATGATGACTGTATTGTATTGCCTTGTGGTAGTGAGAATGTAAAAATCTCTAAAGCAGTGACACCTAATGGCGACCAATGGAATGAATATTTTGAAGTTACTGGAATAGAAGACTGTGGATTTGTAATAGAAGTGAAGATATTTAACCGTTGGGGAGCAATGATTTATGAGTCCAATAATTATCAAAATAACTGGAATGGTACAACTTCTAAAGCTTCTGTTGGAAATGCAGATAAAGTACCTAATGGAACATATTATTATATTCTAACGTTAAAAAATAGTGGATTGAAACCTATTACTGGATATGTCTACTTAGGAACCAAATAAAAAACTATAACCTATGAAACTTATTAAACATTACATAGTTGCGTTGGCATTATTGAGTTGTACGGTTGGAATTGCTCAACAATTACCTCAATTCACTCAATATATGTACAATACTATCTCAATAAATCCTGCATACGCAGGTAGTCGAGAAACTTTAAGTGTCGTTGGTCTGCACAGAAGTCAGTGGGTTGGCTTTGATGGTGGACCAATTACCCAAACACTTTCAGTCAATTCGCCTTTACGAAATGAGAAAATTGGTGTGGGATTGTCCTTCATCAATGACAAATTAGGTGATGAACGTTTTTCATATCTATATGGAGATTTCTCTTACACCATTCAAACTGGTGAAAAAACCAAGCTGGCTTTTGGTATAAAAGGTGGATTTACAAGTTATAGTTTAGATAGAAATGCCGTTGATCCCAACGGACAAGATCCAAACATTTATGGTATTGAAGATAGATGGAGTCCAAATATTGGAGCTGGTGTATACTGGCACTCACAAATGTGGTATTTAGGACTTTCTGCACCTAGAATATTGAATACGGATTACACAAAAGGCAATAACAACCAAGATATTGCCGCTTTGGAACGTGTAAGCTACTATTTTACTGGTGGTTATGTTTTTACACTTAGTGAGAACACAAAATTAAAACCAGCTTTTTTAGTTAAAGCGACCAATGGTGCCCCTTTATCATTTGATATTACAGCAAACTTTTTGTTCTATGAAAAATTTTGGCTGGGAGCTGGGTATCGAATTAACGAAAACACTTCAGCTTTAGGTGGAATTGCAGATTTTCAAGTTTCCAAACAATTTAGAATTGGTTATGCGTATGAATATCCACTTTCTGAGCTAAATGATTACACTGGTGGAACCCATGAAATTTTAGTCATGTTCGAGTTGTTTAAGCCAAAACGAATCAAATCACCTAGATACTTCTAAAATATAACAGCATGAAAACAAAAATCTTATTCTCAATTATAATTGCATTAAGTAGTACGTTTCTTTTTTCCCAAGAAAAGGTTGCTGACAAATTTTTTGACAACTATGCTTATTTAAAAGCTGCTGAATTATACGAAGAAGCAGTGAAAAATGGTGAAGATAGCGAACATGTACTAACCAGGTTAGGAGATTGTTACTACAACAATTCCGACTCTAAACAAGCAGCTGTTTGGTATGGCAAAGCTCTCGAAAAATATTCAAATAAAATTAGCCCTGAATATATTTACAAATACATCCAAACGCAACGTAGTTTAAAAAACTATGAAGAAGCAGATAAATGGTTTGAAAAATTTAAAGAAAGGCAGGATAACGATAGTCGTGCCAGAAAAGGAAAAGACAACAACCTACATTTATACGAAAAATTAGCTTCAACAGCTGGTAGTTATGTAAAGGTAGATAACCTTCCTATAAATTCAAATTATTCAGATTTTGGAGCTTTTGTAAATGAGAACACCATTTACTTCGCTTCTGCCAGAGATACTGAAAATGATATTTACAAATGGAATAACGAGCCCTTTCTAGACCTTTATCAAGGAACCATTTCAACAACAGATGGTAAAAAAGAAGTTTCAGATGTTAAAAAACTATCTTTTGAAGGTGTAAGAAGAGACAATTTACATTCTGCAGATGCTGTATTAACCAACGATGGTAAAACCATGTATTTTTCCAGAATGAATGTTGGCAAAAGAAATAGAGCTCGTGCAGATAAAGAAGGAACTGTTCAATTAAAAATATACAAGGCTACACTTGTAGACAGCACTTGGTCTGATATTGTTGAACTTCCTATTAACAGTGATGATTTTTCAACCTACCACCCAGCTTTGAGTCCAGACAATAAAACCTTGTACTTTACTTCAGATCGTGATGGTGGTTTAGGACAAACAGATTTGTACAAAGTAGAAATTAAAGGAAACAATAGTTATGGAGAAGTTTATAACCTTGGGCCAAAAATAAATACCGAAGGTCGTGAGGGCTTCCCTTTTGTTGCCAAAGACAGTACTTTATACTTTTCTTCTGATGGATTCCTGAATCTTGGTCTTTTAGATATTTATAAATCTGATTACATAAAAGATGAAAATGCAGAAGTTATAAACCTTGGTGCACCTTACAACAGTGGTTACGACGATTTTGCTTTCTTTATAGACTCTGAAACCAATGAAGGTTATTTTTCATCCAATAGACTAGATGGTAAAGGTAGCGACGATATTTACGAGTTCACTATCTATGAATGTAAACAAAAGGTAAAAGGTGTAGCTAGAAACAGTAAAACATTGGAACCATTGGCCATGACTACTGTTCAACTTATTGATGAATCTGGTAAAATTGTTGGGGAAATCACAACCAATGAACTAGGTGAGTATGCTTATGATGTAGATTGCAACAAACAATACAAAATACTAGGAAGCAAACCAGATTATAAAGATGCTTTATTAGCTTTAGAAACTACTGATGAGCATGAAAAAGTTCATGAGGCCGATTTATTGCTTATCCCTCTTATTAACGATAACGAAATTGTAATTAACCCAATATTCTTCAACTTTGATAAGTGGGATATTAGACCAGATGCAGCTTACGAGTTGGAAAACATTGTATCTGTTATGAGAGAACACCCTAATATGATCATTAAAATTGAATCCCATACAGACAGTCGTGGATCTGATAGTTATAACATGAAACTCTCAGACAGAAGAGCTAAATCCACCAGAGACTACCTATACTCTAGAAACATTGCTCAAGAACGTATAGAAAGTGCTATTGGTTATGGAGAATCTCAGTTGGTAAACGAATGTTCCAATGGCGTACCATGTACGGAAGCTCAACATCAAGAAAATAGACGTTCAAAGTTTATTATTATTAATGACGAAGAAAATTAGCAAATAAACATAGAAAACAAGTGTAATAAGATTTAGTTTTTTTAATATCTATAGCTTACATATTAAACCTTCCTAACAATAATCTTATCACCTAAAAGCCACTCAATAAGAGTGGCTTTTGAATTTTATAACAGTCCCCCTTAAGAAATTTCCATTAATTACCACTATTGACTCAAAAAAATGTCACACAAACTCCATATTAATTTAATTACAATGGTTTCAAAGCTTAAGAAAGAGTTTATATGCAAGTATGGAGAATGAGTATTCAATACAGTATATTTAGATGAAATTAAGCGCATGATGTTGTCTGGAAAGATAAGATTAAACAGAACATAAACTTCCTTAAAAGAATAAGAGCATCATGTAAAAAAAACCACTCTACATTGATTTGTAGAGTGGTTTTCAATTTGCTATTAATTAAAACTTAGGTTTATTAATATAAAATAAATATAGCTTACATATTGATTTTTTAGTTGTTCCTAACTTATTATTTTTTTACAAAAATATTTGTGTAATACCATTTTCCTTGGCTGTTCTGTTCTGCAGAAATATCAAAATCGGTAAAATCCCCTTCTATATTTTCCCTGTGTCCAGGGCTGTTTAACCATGCATTCACAACAGATTCAGCTGTAGTGAAACCGTAGGCCACATTTTCAGACACCTTATTGGCTCCTGCATTGTTAATTAAATATGTTTTACGCTGATAAAAATTATCATGTGATACGTTATCATGCTCTATCATATAATCTGTATGACTGTAAGCTTGGGATTTAATTAATTTCATGTTGTTAAGTGGATTCAATCCTATGCTTAACCTGTAATCGTTAATTAATTCCACAATTTCAATTTCAATAACTTTGGTTTCAGGAACCACAATGTTTGTAGTGGTATTTTCTGCAGTTTCATCAAGGCTATCAGTTGAGCACGAAAATGATAGCATCGCAATTAATACCATGATTGGTAGTAAAGTAGGCTTTTTCATTGTTAGGTAATTTAGATTTGGTACTGCTAATTTAAATTCCTAATTAGAAAAAACTGTTAAATAAATGTTAAAATCGATAAACTACGTGTATTTTGTCGATTTTTTAAACATTTAATCGATGAAGTGCATGTTTAAAACAAAGAATTGAGTATTTCAACGGATAAATTATGGAGATAATCGATTTTTTGTCCAATCGTATTCAGGAGTTAGTGTGTATCTTATTCTGTCGTGCAATCTATTGGGTCTTCCTTGCCAAAACTCCATTTCTACAGGTTCTACCATAAATCCTCCCCAATAAGGTGGTCTTGGTATCTCTTTGCCTTCATATTCCTTTTCCAGTTCAGCTAGTTTTAGTTCTAGCGCTTCCCTACTCTCTATAACCTCACTTTGGTGGGAAACTATTGCTCCCAACTGACTTCCCCTTGGTCTAGATTCAAAATACCCATCGCTTAAATTGTCAGGAATCTTTTTGGCTTTGCCTTTAATAATTATCTGTCTTTCTGCTCCATGCCAAAAAAAGGACAAGCACACATGTGGATTGTTTGAGATGGCTTTGCCTTTTTCGCTATGGTAATTGGTATAGAAAATAAAGCCTTCATATGTGAACTTTTTAAGAAGAACAATTCTACTTTTAGGATAACCGTCCAGACCAATGGTAGAAATGGTCATGGCATTGGTTTCTATTTCAGGAAAGAATTTATCAACTTCAAAAAACCATTTTTGAAATAATTCCAATGGGTTTTCGGGTGTGTCTTCCAGCAAAAGTTCATGTTTTTCGTACGATTTTCTGTAACTGCCTAAGTCTGCATCCATTATATTAAAAATATGTTTTTTTACTATATTTTAGTTTTATTGCTTAACTATTTCTTATAAATTTATGGAATAATTTTCCCAAAATGACATTTGAAAATAGCAAACATTTTAACCTACTTCCCAGTTCAAAAATAGAGTTTTCTTTTGGTACCTTCTTCTTTTTAGAGAAAATAATTATCTCTGAGTTAAATGAAGGCATCCATTTTGACTGGGGAAAAATTGAACAAGTTATCTCTGCAATTGGAGAGCATTATGGAGACCAATTTGAGGTAGGATTTATATCCAATAGAATTAACTCCTATTCCATAGAGCCCCAATTATGGATTGATTTTTACAAAGAATATAATTTTATTGTAGCTAGTGCAGTAGTGGCATATAATAAATTTAATTATAAAAATGCAACCCTTGAAAAACACTTTTCCAAAACCAGCATCAAGAGGTGTCAGACTTTAAATGAAGCCATAGAATGGATTTTAAGCCTAAAGGAGTTTAATTAAAAACTAAAAACCTTACCATCTTTGGCCAATTCTACATGTTTAAATACAGTTTGGGCTTCTTCCTTAAATAGGTCCAAATTATCGTACCTGGTCGAAAAATGCCCAAGAATTAAAGTACCTACATTTGCCTGTTTGGCAATACTGGCAGCTTGTTTGGCTGTGCTGTGTTTTGTTGGAATGGTCAATTTTTCGTGTTTCTCTAAAAATGTGGATTCATGATACAAAGCTGTAACTCCCAGTATATTGTTTACCAACTTTTCGTTATATGCAGTGTCACTACAAAAGGCATAACTTCTGGGCTCAGGAGGATCTTTGGTAACTGTCTCATTTTTTACTAGCTTCCCTTTATTGTTTTCAACATCAAACCCTTGTTTTAACTTATTAAAATAAGCCATATCTATATCTGCTTCTATTGCTGCATTCATATCCAGTTTTCTAAGTCCAGGTTTCTCCTTAAAAAGAAATCCGTTGGTATAGATCCTGTGGTCCAATGGTATGGTGTAAACAGCTACTTTCTCGTCTTCAAAAATCAATTCTGGTTCTTGGGAAGTCAATTCGTGAAATATAAGTTGATAGTTTGTCCATGAATTGGCCAGTTTCATTTGAAGCGTCACCAATTCTTTCAAGCCTTTAGGTGCGTAAATATGGAGTTCTGTTTCTCTAGTCAATAACCTAAATGTAGAAATAAGCCCAATTAATCCAAAATAATGGTCACCATGAAGATGCGAAATAAAAATATGTTTAATCCGGTTAAACTTCACTTTGTTCCTACGCAATTCTACCTGTGTTCCTTCACCACAATCTATTAAGAATATATGATTGTTAATTTCCAAAACCTGAGACGTAGGATTGGTATTGATACGTGGTGTGGCACTATGACAACCTAAAATGGTGAGTTTCATTATCTTGTTTGGCGTTTAGTTGTTTGTTGTTTAGTGGTAGACAACTTAACAACAAACAACTTTACAATTCAACATTTTTTCAGAATCCGAGATCACGCTCCATTTCTTCCATTTCAATAATGTCGTATGCTTCTTGAAGGGTTGGCACAACCAATATCTCGTCTGGCATCTCGTCCAGGTTTACTTTATCTGAAACTATTACAAACGAATGTTTGGATTTTCTGTGTGTGTTTGAAATTTGCAAAAACTCGATAACATCCTGAAGGGTTATAGACTGAAGACTTGTTAAGGATACAATAATATTATCGTTTTTATAACGATTGTAAACCACATCCAGTTTTTTTACCAACTCTGTTACAGATGCTTTTTCTTGGGTGATTATGGTAATATTACCATCTTTGTCTATAATCATAATCTTATTGTTTTATTTTTGAAGCTAATAAATATATTACAGCCATCCTAACTGCAACACCATTTTGCACTTGATCCAAAATGATAGCTTGTTTGGAATCTGCCACATCGCTTGTAATTTCCACACCACGATTTATAGGTCCTGGATGCATGATTGTGATTTCTTTATCCAAAGAGTCCAATAGTGCTTTATTCACACCAAATTGTTGGGTATATTCTCTGGTAGAAGGAAAATAGCTAATGTCCATTCGTTCGTTTTGTACACGAAGCATGTTTGCAACATCGCACCAATTAAGGGCCTTTTGTAAGTTGGTTTCAACCTTTACGCCTAATTTATCTATGTGTTTGGGCAGTAATGTTTTTGGTCCACAAACCATAACATTGGCTCCTTGCAATTTAAGGGCATAGATGTTTGACAAAGCTACCCGACTATGTAGAATATCTCCAACAATAACAACATTTTTCCCTTTCACTTCCCCTAAACGTTCCCTTATTGAATAAGAATCCAGCAATGCTTGTGTAGGATGCTCATGAGCGCCATCTCCAGCATTAATGATACTTGCATCTACATGTTGCGACAAAAACACGCTGGCTCCTGGGTTTGGATGGCGCATCACAACCATATCCACTTTCATGGAAAGGATGTTGTTAACTGTATCTATCAAGGTTTCTCCTTTTTTTACTGAAGATTGTGATGCTGAAAAATTAATGACATCGGCCGACAGCCTTTTCTCAGCCAATTCAAAAGAGAGTTTGGTCCTAGTGGAATTTTCAAAAAATAAATTGGCAATGGTGATATCTCTAAGTGAAGGCACTTTTTTTATGGGTCTGTTAATCACTTCCTTAAAATGATCGGCAGTTTCAAAAATAAGTTCAATATCTTTTTTGTTAAGATATTTTATTCCCAATAAGTGGTTGACACTTAATTCACTCATTTTTATTCTAAGTTTATAGTTTAAAGTTTAAAGTTTAAAGTTGATTTAATCAATCTCATATAAAACATTAAACCGTTTTAAATTATCATTTTCAACTTTTAATTGCTAATTAAGTATACGGCATCTTCTCCTTCGTTTTCCAACCAGTTCACCTTGACTTTCTCGTTGTTAATGGCATCTACCTGTCTGCCTCTGTAATCTGGCTGAATGGGCAAATGTCTGCTAAAACGTCTATCTATTAAGGTTAGGAGTTCTATTTCTTTAGGTCTACCAAACGACTGGATGGCTGTTAATGCTGAACGGATGCTTCGGCCTGTATACAAGACATCGTCTATAAAAACAATGTTTTTATCTTCTACCAAAAAATTTATTTCAGTGGTGTTCGCTTCAAGAGGTTTTTCGCCTCTTCTAAAGTCGTCCCTAAAAAATGTAATGTCCAAAAGCCCCAACTTTACATGTTTTATTTTGTAATCTTCTTTAAGGATTTTTGTCAGTCTTTCTGCCAAAAATTTACCTCTTGGCTGAATACCTATTAACACTGTGTTTGCGAAGTCTGTATGTTTTTCAATTAATTGACAAGCCAATCTGTGAAGAATGATGTTTATTTCGGTTGCATTAAGTAGCACTCTTTGACTCATAGTGTTTTCCAAACGTGTTTGGTTAACAAAGGTAAATAAATTATGCTTTATTTCTTATTATTCTTTTAAATAAGTATTCCTAATATATTTATTATAATTAGAATCAAATTCTCTAAACTCTTCAGTATCTAATTCTATTGGAATTAAGTAAGGATTTAATTTCAAAGCATTACATATTTTTAAAAAATTTGAAATAGTAATATCTGTTTCTTGACTGAAATATCTACTAATAGTACTTTCAGAAACACCAGAAATTAGAGAAAGCTTATATTTACTCATTCCATATTTTTCATCTTTTAATCTATTGTTGATCATTGACATAAATTGACGAGTATTATCAAATGAAATTTCTTCTATTACTTTCTTTTTAAGATTCAATTCTTCTTTTTTAGCTTTTTTATTCATGATAAAACTATAATTTTAAACGTTTTTTTTACCTCCATATATGCAAATATAAAACAAAAAATAACATAATACCCTATAATATATAGATATTAAAGATGTTGATAATATTGTTAATAACATATATTAAAAATACCAAATAGCTTTATGCTTTATAAGTAATTTTAAGATAAATTGAAAGGAGGTGTAAAATGAAATGAATAAACAAAAAAAAGAGCCAAAGCCCTGCAACAAGTTCTGGCTCAAATTTGGAAGATTAAAAATTGTAATAGAGGTAATTACCTCTGCTATAAATTTAATCAAAGTTATTATGTAAATTTATTATAAAATTACATAAAAAAAGAATTTAATTTAAAATTTATTCTAAAAAGCCTCTCAAAAATAATTTGAGAGGCTTTTAAATTATATAAAATTAAGTAAGATTATTTCTTTCCGTCCATTTTATCTTTAAGAGCTTGTAAAGCGTCGTTAGCATCACCTAAGGTTGGTTTTGCTTCTGCAGCTTGAGCTTCTGCTTTTTTGGCAGCAGCTTTTACGTTTGCAGCTTCTTCTTCTCTAAAAATAGCAGTATGGGAAGCAACCACACGTTTAAACTCTTTGTTAAATTCAATAATTTTGAATTCGGCAGTATCTCCTTTTTTAAGTTTCTTTCCATCTTCTTTTTCAAGGTGACGGGAAGGAACAAAAGCAACGATGTCTTCGTTAAATTCAATAGTTGCACCTTTATCAACAACATCAGCGATTTCTGCTGTATGAACTGTATCTAAAGCGAATTCAGTTTCGTATTTATCCCAAGGGTTTTCAGTAGTTTGTTTGTGACCTAAACTTAATTTACGTCCTTCTACATCCAATTCCAGAACAACAACATCTAAAGTATCACCTACGTTGCAGAATTCACTTGGGTGTTTTATTTTCTTGGTCCAAGATAAATCAGAGATGTAAATCAATCCATCAATACCTTCTTCCAATTCCACAAACACACCAAAATTGGTAAAGTTACGTACAATACCTTTGTGCTTGGATCCTACAGGGTATTTAGACGTAATATCTGTCCATGGATCTGGAGTTAATTGCTTAATACCAAGAGACATCTTACGGTCTTCTCTATCCAATGTTAAGATTTGTGCTTCAACCTCGTCTCCTACAGAAACGAAATCTTGAGCCGAACGTAAATGTGTAGACCAAGACATTTCAGACACGTGGATCAATCCTTCAACACCATCAGCCACTTCAATAAAAGCGCCATAATCTGCAATAACCACTACTTTTCCTTTTACTTTGTCTCCAACTTTAACGTCTTCTCCAAGAGCGTCCCAAGGATGTTTGCTTAATTGTTTTAAACCTAATTGGATTCTTGATTTATCTTCATCAAAATCAAGGATAACCACGTTTAATTTTTGATCCAACTCAACAATTTCGTTTGGATGGTTGATTCTAGACCAAGAAAGGTCTGTAATATGGATTAAACCATCTACACCACCAAGATCGATAAAGACTCCATAAGAAGTTATGTTTTTAACAACACCTTCCAATACTTGTCCTTTTTCCAGTTGACCAATAATTTCTTTCTTTTGTTCTTCAATATCAGCTTCGATAAGTGCTTTATGAGAAACCACAACGTTTTTAAATTCGTGGTTAATTTTAACCACTTTAAATTCCATTGTTTTGTTTACATATTGATCGTAATCCCTAATTGGTTTTACATCAATTTGAGAACCTGGCAAGAAGGCTTCGATACCGAAAACATCTACAATCATACCACCTTTGGTTCTACATTTAACAAAACCATTAACGATTTCGCCATTATCATGCGCAGCGTTAACACGATCCCAAGCTTTAATTACACGAGCTTTTCTGTGAGATAATATCAATTGTCCTGTTGCGTCTTCACGCACATCAATTAACACTTCAACTTTATCTCCTACTTTTAAGTTTGGATTGTAACGGAATTCGTTTAAAGAAATTACACCTTCAGATTTTGCATTGATGTCAATAATAGCATCGCGATCTGTAATGTGAATAACTTCCCCTTCAACAACTTCATCATTTAAAGTGTCAACGAAATTTTCAGCTACTAATTTTTCAAATTCCTGTAATTGAGAATCTTCAACCTCATCAATACCTTCCTGGTAATTGTGCCAGTTAAAATCTTTTAAGAATTTTTCAGGGTTTGCTTGAGCTTCAGATACTACTGGAGCTTCTACAGTTTTTGCTTCAGTTGCTTCAACTTCAGCTTGTTTTGCTTTTTCAGCCATTTAAAATTAATTATGTAATGGTTACGGTTTTCACTTTTAGGATATACGGTAACATTACGTTTGTATTCTGTGTTGTCTCAGAAAAATTAAGCGATTAACACACAGAAGTGTTATTAAATATTTGTTTTCAACTCCTTCTAATTTCTGACTCTTCGCTAAAAGGAGTGCAAAATTAATGATTTTTGATAAAATATCCTAATGTATTTTTCTTAAAATTAAGAGCTTACTGTTTGCTTTATAACTTGGTCTCAACAAGTTGAAGGATTTTGTTGAATTGCTCTTCTAAACTTAGGTTGGAATTGTCTATTTCTATGGCATCTTTTGCCTTTACTAGTGGGGAATCCTTTCTGTTGGAGTCTATGTAATCGCGTTCCTGAACATTGTGGAGCACCTCGTTATAAGATACCTGCTCCCCTTTTGAAAGCAACTCTTGATATCGTCTGTTTGCTCTGGTTTCAGGTGAGGCTGTCATAAATATCTTAAGTTCGGCATTAGGGAACACAACGGTTCCTATATCACGACCATCCATTACAATACCTTTGCTTTCGCCCATTTTTTGTTGCTGCTTAACCAATAATTCCCTGACTTCTGATATTTCGGCTACCTGACTAACAAAACCTGAAACTTCCAAGGTCCTAATTTGTTTTTCAACATTCTTGCCGTTTAAGTACACTTCGGCATAGCCCAAATTCGGGTTAAATGTAAAAGTGATGTCTATTTGATCTAAATGTGCTATTAAATCCTGAACGTGAAAATAGGTGTTGCTTATAAAATGATGTTGCATGGCATACCAAGTGACTGCACGATACATGGCTCCAGAATCCACATAAATATATCCCAAATGATTGGCTAATTGTTTGGCAACAGTACTTTTACCTGTTGATGAAAATCCGTCTATGGCAATGGTAATTTTATTCATGTATGTGTTTTACGTGAAAAATGGGTATCCAATAAATTGCTTAATTAAGGCAATAAAAATATCATTTTATTATCGTAAATCCAGTTGTAAGCCAAAAAAGTTGGCGTTGGCCGCACTGGTATATCTGGCATGGGTAAAACTAAAACGCATTCTGTTGAGTTTTAATCCAAAACCTGCCGAAATTCCAGAAAAATTTCGTTGATCTACGATTTTAAGCTCACTACCTCTTCTAAAATTATAACCCAACCTGATGTTAAAGATCCCTTCGGGAAAAATTTCAGCTCCAATAATGGTATGATTCAATACGTTTTTAAAAAAACCCGACTTCTCTTGGGTTTGATTCCCTTCTAAATCGGTTTCTGCCCTAGCTGGATTTGAAACAGTAATAGGCCATTTCTGTAAGTTTTCAAACGTTAAATGCCAACGTAGAGGCACATGTTCCAAGGTTTGAGACATTCCAAAAGCAATTTCCAATGGCAAAGGCTCGTTTAGACCAGCATAAGTTGTAATTTGCATTCCAGCATTTCTAACCACTAAGGTTGCCTGAAACTCAATATCTTCGTTTATGTAAATAAGTCCAGCATCTATAGCTGCACCAAAAGAAGAGTATTGTTCCAATTTGGATGTGATTAATTTAAGGTTACCTCCTAAATAAAAATTTGAATATCCCAATTGAGCTGCGTAGCCAAAAGAAAGAGCTGCTTCGTTTCCTGTAAAGGAACCTGTAGCGTTACCAACTTCGTCATATCCATCAAAACTTCCATAGTTAATATAATTTACACCTACATGTAAAGTTTGTGTACGTCTGTCCCAAGTATAGGCATAAGCTGCAGTGCCATAATTTATGCCTCCCAAGTAACTGGTGTAATTTAAAGCCAATTGGTTATCCATTTCCGGATTAATGGTTGCTGGATTGGTAAGGGCTTGGGTAACATCGTAATCCACATTGGTAAAGACCTTTCCCCCTAGGGCAGCTTGTCTTGGCGAAGAGACCAAATTAAGAAATTGATACGTAGTTTCACCACCAACCTGAGCCGAAACCAAAGTGCTGAGAAGCATTATAAAAACTACCGTAAATCTCTTAATCATACAGGTGCAAAGTAACTAAATCTATCTTAAAACGGCTGCAAGTATAAATTATTTTTAAATGATAAAAAAAACCTCGAATATAATTTCGAGGTTTTGTTTCTTTTTTAAGTTAACTCGCTTAGAGTTTCTTGGCATTTGCAACTTTTTGATTAGTTATCGCGATTTTAATAACATCGCTCATGTCTGTTACATAATGGAAGGTCAAGCCTTTTAAATATTCTGGTTTAATTTCTTCAATATCCCTTCTATTGTCTTCGCATAGCAATATCTCTTTAATTCTAGCACGTTTGGCAGCCAAGATTTTTTCTTTAATGCCACCTACCGGAAGCACTTTGCCCCTTAATGTAATTTCGCCAGTCATAGCAAGACTTTTCTTTACTTTCCTTTGGGTAAATAGAGACACCAGTGAAGTTAACATGGTTACACCTGCACTTGGACCATCTTTAGGTGTGGCACCTTCTGGCACGTGGATGTGTACGTTGTATTTTTCAAAAATATCTGGATCTAAATCCAGTTCCTTGGCATTGGATTTTATAAACTCCATGGCAATGGTTGCAGACTCTTTCATAACGGTTCCTAAGTTACCTGTTATGGTTAAATTGCCTTTACCTTTAGAGAGAATCGATTCAATAAATAAAATATCTCCTCCTACCCTTGTCCAAGCCAAGCCGGTAACCACTCCTGCCACATTGTTGTTTTCATATTTATCACGCTCAAGTTTTGGGCCTCCAAGAATGTCTAAAATATCCTGATTTGAGATTTTTATATTATAGGCTTCTTCCATGGCTATATTTTTAGCAGCATACCGAACCATTTTTGCCAATTGTTTTTCCAAACCACGAACCCCGGACTCCCTAGTATAACCTTCTACAATTTTTTCCAACTGAGGTTTTCCTATTTTCAAATCCTTATCGGTTAATCCATGTTCTTTTAATTGTTTTGGCAATAAATGACGTTTGGCTATTTCCACTTTCTCTTCAATGGTATAACCTGTTACGTTTATAATCTCCATTCTATCCAACAAAGCAGGTTGAATGGTTGACAAACTGTTAGATGTGGCAATAAACATGACTTTAGACAGATCGTAGCCCATTTCCAGGAAGTTATCGTAAAATTCATTATTTTGTTCTGGGTCTAAAACCTCCAACATAGCAGAAGATGGATCTCCTTGATGCGAGCTGGACAGCTTGTCTATTTCGTCTAACACAAAAACGGGATTGGAAGTGCCAGCTTTTTTAAGGCTTTGAATGATGCGACCAGGCATGGCTCCTATATAGGTTTTTCTATGACCTCTTATTTCAGCTTCATCACGCAATCCACCCAATGAAATTCGTACATATTCCCTTCCTAAAGCTTCGGCAATGGATTTCCCCAAAGAGGTTTTACCAACTCCTGGAGGTCCATAAAGACATAGAATTGGCGATTTCATGTCGTTTCTCAATTTAATGACAGCCAGATATTCCAAAATACGTTTTTTAACGTCGTCCAGTCCATAATGGTCGCGATCCAATATGCGTTTGGCACGCTTTAAATCGAATTTATCTTTACTAAACTCGTTCCAAGGCAAATCCAAAAACAAGTCCAAATAATTTCGTTGAATGGAATATTCAGCAACCTGAGGGTTCATACGTTGAAGCTTCGCTATTTCCTTATTGAAATGTTCTTCAACCTTTTCGTCCCATTTTTTGGATTTTGCTCGCGTTTTCATTTCTTCAAGCTCTTCATCATAACTCACGCCACCCAATTCTTCTTGAATGGTTTTCATTTGTTGATGAAGAAAATACTCACGCTGTTGTTGGCTCATATCACTTTGAACCTTTAACTGGATATCGTTTTTTAGTTCCAATTTTTGAAACTCGACATTCATGAATTTTAACGTTGCCAAAGCTCTTTCCTTAAGATCGTTGATCTCTAATAAGGACTGCTTTTCGTTTACTGTTAAATTCATGTTGGAAGACACAAAGTTTATTAAAAACGAATTGCTTTCTATGTTTTTAATGGCAAAGGACGCTTCACTAGGAATGTTTGGACTGTCTTTGATAATTTGTAGGGCCAAATCCTTTATGGACTCTATAATGGCATCAAATTCCTTGTTGTTTTTACTTGGTCTGGCCTCTGGAACTTCGCGAATGGTAGCATTTATATAAGGTTTTTCGGTAATAACCTCTGCTACTTGAAACCTTTTCTTTCCTTGAATAATTACGGTTGTATTGCCATCTGGCATTTTTAAAACACGTAATATTCTTGCAACAGTACCTGTTTCGTGAATATCTGCTGCAGTAGGATCTTCAACGGCTTCGTCTTTTTGAGCCACCACACCTATCACCTTACTGCCTTTATTGGCATCGTCAATCAACTTAATGGATTTATCCCTTCCAGCAGTAATAGGAATCACCACTCCAGGAAATAAAACTGTATTCCTTAACGATAAAATAGGTAAGGTTTCCGGTAATTTTTCGTTTGATATTTCTTCTTCATCTTCAGGTGTCATTAAAGGTATTAATTCTGAATTTTCATCAAAATCCTGAAATGACAAACTGTCAAGGCTAAATAAATCTCTTTTCTTCATATATGTTATTAAGTCATTCTGTCATTAATTATATTAATTTCAAAATGATTATCATTTTAATGGGTTAAGCATCACATTCTAAAACCTTGATTATTCATAGCTTAACAAATAACAAGGAATTAATCGCCAATAAAAGTTCAATTAATATGCCATACTTTATAAAGCATCAAAAAACTTAGGATGGTGTTTGAAAATAATATACAAACTTATAGGTTTTAAAAAAATTAAAATATTTTTTAAGCAAACTGTAACAAACTATCTTTAACATCATCTTTAAAGTAACAAACCGTTTTAATTGAGTCTAACCCATCAACATATAGAAGAGCTTATATCGCTTTGCAAGTCTGGAAACCAATTGGCGCAATTGGAAATTAACAACAGATATCACAAAGCCATGTTTAATGTAGCATACAGAATTGCAAAAGATCGTTTTGAAGCTGAAGACATTATGCAAGAGGCTTTTTTACTGGCTTTTACAAAACTTGAAAGCTTAAAGGACACTGCTACGTTTGGAGCCTGGTTAAAACGCATTGTTATTAATAACAGCATGCACCATTTAAAAAAGAACAGCAAATTTGAAAGCACTTCTTTTGATGATGTGAAATATAAAATTGAAAGTGAGGATCCAGAGATTTCCATCGATTATGAGTTTACAAATTTAAGGGCAAAACAAGTTCTGGACACCTTGAACACTTTAAAGGAAAGCTACAGGATTACACTCACATTGCATTTAATTGAAGGTTACGACTATGAGGAGATTGGGACCATTTTAAATATTAGCTATGCTAATTGTAGAACCACCATATCTAGAGCTAAAGAAAGTTTAAGACAAAAATTACAACCTCTAGCAACGCCATAAAAAAAAAGCTATGAATACAGATAATTTAAACAAACTGTTTGATGATTTAAAAGATGAATTTGACATTGAAGAACCAAATTCTGGACATACCAAACGGTTTTTAACCAAGCTAAACAACCAAGCAGATACTATGTCAAGTGTTACAGCCACAAAAAAATCATGGTTTTGGAAGCCATTGGCGGGAATTGCTGCCACTCTGGTTTTAATTATGACTTTGGTAATAGCAAATGGTTCGCAAAACAAGGTAAGAGATTTGGCCAATGTTTCTCCAGAAATGAAAGAAACCCAACGTTTTTTTGCAAGTACCATTTCTGAAGAGTTAAAAAAACTGGAAAACCAATCGAATCCAGAAACCAAAATGATTATTAACGATGCGTTAATTCAAATTAAAAAACTGGAAATGGATTATGAAAACCTAAAAATAGACCTGACCAAAAGTGGCGATGACAATCGTGTAATTTTTGCCATGATAAAAAACTTTCAAAACCGAATAGATATTTTACAAAACACCTTAAAACACATAGAAAACATAAAACAACTAAATAACTTTAACAATGAAAGCAATTCAAACATATAGCATCATCCTGCTTCTTTTAACTATGTCTTTCTGTGGTTATGCAGCTACAGAAACAAACGGGATTTCAAAGGAAAAACACACCAAGGAAAAAATCATTAAAAAATCTTTTAACGTGTCGGCAAACGCCACTTTAAAAATCGATAATAGCTATGGAAACCTAGATATAGTAACCTGGAACGAAAACAGAATTGAAATTGTGGTAACCATAACCACCAAAGGAAACGACGAAGAAAAAGTACAGCGTAAACTGGACGACATTACAGTAGAATTTAATGCCACAAACAGTTTGGTTTCTGCAAAAACCATATTCAATAAAACCAGGTCCAATTCCTGGTGGAACTGGAACAGTAACAATAATGTAAACATGAGCATTAATTATGTGGTTAAAATGCCTATTACAAATGCTGTGGATTTAAGCAATGATTATGGAAACATTAACTTGGGAAAACTTGAAGGACGAGCCATTATTAATTGCGATTATGGCAAAATAACCACCAAAGAGCTTATGGCATCCAATAACAAAATTAATTTTGATTACACCTCTAACTGTTATTTTGAATACATAAACAGTGCTGAAATAAATGCCGATTACAGTGGTTTTACCATTGCAAAAGCAAAAAACATACTTTTAAATGCCGATTACACCTCCTCCATTTTAGAAACTGTTGAAAATATAAATTATGAATGCGATTACGGTTCCATTAAAATAAATAGAGCCAATAATATTGTGGGAAATGGCGATTATTTAACCGTTGTTATTGGGGATGTTTATAAAAACGTAAATCTTGAAGCCGATTATGGCTCCATTAAAATTGATAACATGACAGAACAAGCAGGAAATGTGAACATAGAATCTGATTATACTGGCATTAAAATTGGACATGCAGCCAATTATCATTTTAATTTCGATATTGATTTGGAATATGCCTCCTTAAATGACAGTGGGTTTGAGTTCAATAAAAAACATGAAGAATCTGGAGGAAATTATTATACTGGATATTATGGTTCGCCAAACTCCGGAAACATGGTAAAAATAGAATCAGACTACGGAAGCGTGTCTTTTTACAAAAACTAACCGATAAATCATCAAAAAACATTATGAAAAAAATCATTCTTATAATAACAGTACTTATTTCCTCTTTTAGTTTCGCACAAAAAGTGAAAGGCAACGGAAACGTGACAAGCATAACAAGAACCACAGCAGATTATAACGCTATCTCCTGTTCTGGGTTTATGGATTTTGAATTGATAAAAGGTACGGAAGGTGCCATTAAAATTGAAGGAGAAGCCAATCTTTTGGATTATATTATAACCGAAGTAAAAGACAACAAGCTCATTGTAAAAACCAAAGATCGTGTTAATTTAAAACCGTCGCCCAATAAAAGCATAAAAATTACCATTCCTTTTCAAGATATTGATGAAGTGTCTTTGTCTGGATCCGGAGATTTATGGTGTAAAGACATTATAATTACAACGGATTTAAAAGTATCCTTAGCTGGTTCTGGTGATGTTACTTTAATTTTAAAAACCGACACCTTAAAATGCGATTTAACAGGATCTGGCGATATAAAATTAAAAGGGAGCACAAATAACCTGGAAGCCACGTTAACAGGATCTGGAGACTTAAACGCATCGAGTGTGACTTCAGACTATACAGAGGTTTCCGTTACAGGTTCAGGAAATGCCAATGTAATTAGCAATAAATATCTAAAGGCACGAGTTACAGGTTCTGGCGATATTGAATACACTGGAAACCCTGAAAAAGAGGATACCAAAGTGGCTGGCTCTGGGAGTATAAGTAAAGATTAAGGTTTCAACCACAATAATAAAGGCCACTCTATCTGAGTGGCTTTTTTTTATATAAATGAAAACTATTCTGTATCCAAATACAGTCTTGGTACGGAATAACTAGTGCCATTTTGAGATTGTTCTATGTTAAAGGACGATTCTTGAACATCACTAAATCTGAACCAGATATCAGTAGCTACTTGTCCTGAACCTCCTAAATCTTCGATTTTCATTACACGTTCACTTTCGTTAACCCAAATCCAATCACCAGTTGATATAACTTCGTTTCCTAGAAGCATAACTTTTTGCTCATACATGCCATTAGAGTGAAAATAAATATCAGCAGTAAAATCTTCAGAATCATACCACCATTTGTCAAATAAAGAAGATAGTTCTATGTTAGTACCATTTCCATTATTTGTGGTATTATTAAAATCACCTTCCAAAGGCTCATTATCACATGAAGAAACAGTAAACATTAATAAAGCAAGAAGCAAATAAGGGGCTAATTTTAAATTTTTCATAATAGGTTTTAATATAATTTTTGTAAACATAAGCTTTTTTTATAAAAATTAGTTTGGGTTTGTTTTAGGTACGCGAAATAGCAAAATAATCCCAATTAGAAAGAACACAAACAAAAACACGATGGCATTTCGCATGCTTCCAGTAATTTGATCGATGCTGGCAAAAATAACCATTCCAATAACGATACCTATTTTTTCAGCAACATCATAAAAACTAAAGAAGGAAGTTGAATCGTCTGTTTCCGGTAAAAATTTAGAATAAGTGGATCTGGCCAAAGCTTGAATGCCTCCCATAACCAAGCCAACCACACCAGCCGTAATATAAAACTGTATTGGAGTAACTACAAAATAAGCTGCAAAACACATCGTCATCCAGATAACATTTACGCTTATCAATGTTTTGATATTACCAAATTTTTCTGATGCCCTAGAGGTTAAAACAGCTCCCAAAATAGCTACTATTTGAATCACCAAAATACTCACAATCAAACCCATGGTTTTCTCGCTGTTATCTGCCCAAGAAATTTCTTCTTCCCCAAAATAAACAGCCACCAACATAATGGTTTGAACTGCCATGCTAAATACAAAAAATGCAGCTAGATAGCGCTTTAACCTCAAGTTTTGCTTTAATTGATGCCAAACCTGACGTAATTCCCTAAATCCGTTAAGAACCACATTTCTAGTTACTTTTTCGCCATTTAAAACGCCTTTAGGCAAAATGTAAAACGTATATTGACTGAATAAAATCCACCAAACACCAACCATCACAAAGGACCAGCGCATCATTTCCATTTTAGCCTCTCCAGTTTCTTGGCTCATAACCATGGCTAAATTTATAATAAGTAAAATAACGCTACCTACATATCCTAAAGAAAAACCTCTGGCACTGATCCTGTCTTGTTGCTCTGGAAAAGCAATATCTGGCAAATATGAATTATAAAACACCAAACTTCCCCAATAGCCAATCAATCCCATAAAATAAAACAACAAACTTATGTAAATATGGTCCAAGCTAAACCAATACAATCCAATACAGCCCAATCCACCAACATAACAGAAAAATTTCATGAAACTCTTTTTATTCCCAACATAATCTGCTATTCCAGACAATAAAGGCGACATCACCGAAACTATCAAAAAGGTAAAAGCGGTTACAAAGGTTATTAAAGCTGTACTTTTAAATTCAAAACCAAAAGCGTTAACATGTTTAATGTTGCTTGCAAATAAAGCAGAATAAAATATGGGGAAAATTGAAGAAGCAATGGTTAAAGTATACACAGAATTTGCCCAATCGTAAAATGCCCAAGCATTTAGCAATTTTTTACTTCCTTTTTCTAGTTTTGCCATACATGTTTTTTAATAAAAAAAGCTGTTCAAATTTAGAACAGCTTCGAAAATAAGTAAATATTTTAAAACATCACTTTTAAAATTTAGTTATTGGTTTAAATGAGGTGACACCAAACTTTTTTGCTTCAGATTCAGCCATTGGAACCAAAGACTGGATGTTTTGTATTCTTGAAGCATTGGATGGATGCGTGCTGAGTATTTCAGGTGGCGCATTGCCCCCATTATTGGCTTCCATGCGCTTCCATAATTCGGCAGCCTCACTAGGATTATAACCAGCCAAGGCCATTAAAATCAATCCTATTTTATCGGCTTCAGCTTCATGACTTCTACTAAAAGGAAGCATCACGCCAACTTGAGAACCAATACCATAATACTGATTAAAAGCAGCTCTATCGTTATCATTTTGAATAGCGATATTACCAGCCAATGCCACGCCTTGTTGAATATAATCTGCGCTCATACGCTGTTGTCCATGATTGGCAAGCGCGTGAGCAACTTCGTGTCCCATTATGGCTGCCACACCTGTTTCACTTTGTGCTATGGGAAGGATTCCTGTGTAAAATACAATCTTACCTCCTGGCATACACCAAGCATTAACTGTTTTATCGTCAATTAAATTGTATTCCCATTTGTAGTCTTTTAAATACCCTTGATAGCCATTGGCGTTTAACCAACGTTCAGCAGCTACAGATATACGCTGTCCTACCCTTTTTATCATTTCAGATTGTGCTGTTCCCGTAACAACTTTGCTTTCGCTAAGCACTTGGTTGTATTGCTGGAATGCTGTTGGGAATAATTGGGAATTCGGCACTAAGGCCATGGTTTGTTTTCCGGTAAAGGGATTGGTGGAACAAGCCATTACTACCAAAAGTAAAACAAACACACTTATTATTTTTTTAAACTTCATTTTAAAATATTTTTTCAGGAGTTAAAATTACAAAAATCATTCCTTATTTTTTTAGAGGAACACATTTTGTTTTTTAACCATAATTTATGCTTCTGTATGTAAAGTTAAATAAGTTTTGTCGACAAAAGGTGTTACAAACACTAATAAATTTAACCCATATGAAAATTTTATTAAGCTGCTTGCTGGTCTTGACCTTGCAAAGCTGTATGAGTCAAGAAAACAAAAAAAACTCAAATAAGGATACATTTAAAATCTCAAAAACCAATACCCAATGGAAACAGGAACTAAGTGCTAAGGCATATTATGTGTTAAGGGAAGGTGGTACAGAACGCGCTTTTTCCAGTCCGTTAAACTATACGAAAGATGCTGGAACCTATGTTTGCGCTGCCTGCAAAACTCCTTTGTTTAAAAGTGAACATAAATTCGACTCCGGAACTGGATGGCCAAGTTTTGACAGGGAAATCCCTGGAAATGTTGCTTTCTCCAAGGAAGGGAATGGTTTTACCGGAATTGAAGAGCATTGTGCCACTTGTGGAGGGCATTTGGGACATGTATTTAACGATGGTCCTAAAAAGACCACTGGAAAAAGACACTGTATAAATGGTGTGGCATTGAATTTTATTCCCAACCCATAATTTTAAACCTTAAACTTTAAATCTCGAATCTTAAACCAAAAACTTGGAATCCAGAATTTAGAACTTGTAATTTGTTAGATACTTTTTGTACCTTCGTAGCTTCAAAAAACGACTAAAAATTATACAATGAGTAAATACGATATTATTGTTCTTGGAAGTGGTCCTGGTGGCTACGTAACTGCTATTAGAGCGTCCCAGCTAGGTTTTAAAACTGCTGTTGTTGAAAAAGAAAGCCTTGGTGGTGTATGTTTAAATTGGGGTTGTATCCCTACCAAAGCGCTCTTAAAATCTGCCCAAGTGTTTGAATATTTAAAGCATGCCAGCGACTATGGGCTTTCTGTAAAAGAGTTTGATAAAGACTTTAATGCTGTTGTAAAACGTAGTCGTGGTGTTGCTGAAGGAATGAGCAAAGGTGTTCAGTTTTTAATGAAAAAGAACAAGATCGATGTCATTGAAGGGTTTGGAACATTAAAACCTGGAAAAAAAGTTGAAGTAAACGGAAAAGAATACAGTGCAGACCACATCATTATAGCTACTGGAGCTCGTTCCAGGGAATTACCAAGCTTACCACAAGATGGTAAAAAAGTAATTGGTTATAGAGAAGCCATGACACTGGACAAACAACCTAAAAAAATGATTGTGGTTGGATCTGGTGCCATAGGCGTTGAATTTGCATACTTTTACAATTCCATGGGAACAGATGTAACCATTGTTGAATTCTTACCAAATATCGTTCCTGTGGAAGACGAAGATGTTTCCAAACAATTAGAACGTTCTTTCAAGAAAAGTGGCATAAAAATCATGACTTCTTCTGAAGTTACCAAAGTTGACACTTCTGGAAAAGGCGTAAAAGCCACGGTTAAAACTTCTAAAGGAGAAGAAGTCCTTGAAGCCGATATTATATTATCTGCTGTGGGAATTAAAACCAATATTGAAAACATAGGTTTAGAAGATGTTGGTATTGCTGTGGATAGAGATAAAATTTTAGTGAACAACTATTACCAAACAAACATTCCTGGTTATTATGCCATTGGAGATGTCACTCCAGGACAAGCATTGGCTCACGTAGCTTCTGCTGAAGGCATTCTATGTGTTGAAAAAATTGCTGGTATGCATGTGGAAGCTTTAGATTATGGAAACATTCCAGGTTGTACCTACGCTTCGCCAGAAATTGCAAGTGTTGGATTAACCGAAAAACAAGCCAAAGATAAAGGTTACGACATTAAAGTGGGCAAATTCCCTTTCTCTGCCTCAGGTAAAGCAAGTGCTGCTGGAACAAAAGATGGTTTTGTAAAAGTGATTTTCGATGCCAAATATGGTGAATGGTTAGGTTGCCATATGATTGGAGCTGGCGTAACAGACATGATTGCTGAAGCCGTTCTAGGTAGAAAACTTGAAACCACTGGCCATGAAGTTTTAAAAGCCGTACATCCACATCCTACCATGAGTGAAGCTGTTATGGAAGCCGTTGCAGATGCTTATGGTGAGGTGATACATTTATAAATCCCTACTAACCTTCTCAAAGGAAGAGCCTTAGCTTATCCAGAGTGATATGTTTAGATATTTAAATTAAAGCACGATTCAAAATTTTGAATCGTGCTTTTTTTATAGACAGTAAAATTTAAGACAGTATCACTAAATTTTAAGAAACATTATAGAGGATTTAAAAAACTCTGCAAAGCCAATTCATAACTTTGCAATCCAAAACCAACAATAATTCCTTTGGCATAAGGTGCCACATAAGAGTGATGCCTAAAATCCTCGCGCTTAAACGTGTTGGAGATATGCACTTCCACCACAGCTGTTTCTATGGCTGCCACAGCATCTCCTATTCCAACAGACGTATGCGTATAAGCTGCTGCATTTAAAATAATCCCATAATATGAAAAACCAACTTCGTGAAGCTTATCAATAAGTTCCCCTTCAATGTTGGATTGAAAGTGTTCTAAGATAACTTGAGGGTATTTTGCCTTTATGGTTTCAAAAAATTCATTAAAACTGAGGTTGCCATAAATTTGTGGCTCTCGTTTTCCCAATAGGTTTAAATTGGGACCATTGATAATGATGATTTTTTTCATCTGTAAATGCTTTCTTGTTTTAGTAAAGGTATCAAAAATTAACCCATAAAAAAACCGAAGTGCTGAAACTTCGGTTTTTGGTTTTTTATAAGGGTTGGATTAAAACATGAAGCCAACACCAAATTGCCAAACTGCATTTTTAGCATCTACATTTTCAAAAATGGTATTATCTTCAAAAATATTGGTTAACCCCATGTTGTAACGTCCATTAACAAAAAACCCATTGTCGAATTTATAGGCTGCTCCAAGAACCAAGCCTGTATCAAAATCCTTAACATAAGAGTCGTCTTCGTTAATTTCAATATCGCCTCCATCGTTATTTGGCTGAAAATCCAATTCTTCATGGATCTTAAATCCAAATTGAGGTCCAGCTTCTATACTCAACCCTTTAACCAGATACGCTTTAAGCAATACTGGCACCTGAATATAGTCAAGTTGATATTCTATGTTCTCATTTGTATCGAAGATGTTATCCTGGTCTATTTCCTTTACATCAAACCCTTGTCCAGAGTACATAACCTCTGGTTGTAATGAGAATCTTTCTGTAATAGGGATTTCGGCCAATAAACCAACATTAAAACTGGTTCTTGATTTCACATCGTCTATATCGTCTCCTGTAATTTTAGTGGAGTTTACACCTCCTTTAACACCTAATTGAATAGCTTTGGAGTCTGCTTGCGCATGCAATAAAGTAGCACTAAAAATAAATAATCCTGTAATTAAAATTAATTTTTTCATTGTTATATATTTTTATTGTTTAAGTTCCCTACAAAAATGCCCCAATTTTAGAAGCCTGTTTAACTTATTCAAAAAAAATAATAACGCTAAAAATGTTGTTTAAAAACAAAAAACCGAAGCAAGATTGCTTCGGTTTCTTTATATACTATAGTTTGTTTTTTAAAACATGAAACCTACAGATACTTGAATTACACCATTACTAATTTTGTAATCATCAGAATTTGCAGTATCATTTATATTCATTAAACCTAAGTTATAACGAGCGCCAAAGTTTAAACCATTGTCCATTTTGTAGCCTAAACCAAAGTTCATTCCAAAATCAACAGATTTAAAATAGTCTTTTACATCTTCATCACCTGATTCAGAGTATGTTTCATCATAACCACCACCTTGAACTCGTTCTGTATAATCGTATTTAGATTTAGCAGATGCCAAAATACCAACTTGAGGTCCTGCTTCAACATTAAACCCATTAGCAATGTAATATTTAAAAGATACAGGAATGTTGATATAGCTTAAATTTAATTTAGCTTCTTCTTCTTCGGTATAAGTTACACCTCCAATTGTCTCTGTTGAAGAATAAGAATCTTTGGTTCCTTGTAATGAATACAATAACTCAGCTTGAAGTCCCATTTTTTCATTGAACATTAATTCTACAGCTCCACCAATGTGAAATCCTACTCTCATGTCATTATCCTCAATGTCTCCATTTAAATTTGCAAAGTTCACACCCGCTTTAGGACCAAAACTCACTTCCTGTGCGTTTACATTAGAGATACCAAATACTGCTACAGCAGCGATAAGTAAAATTTTTTTCATAATAAATTTAAGGTTTTTAATTGTTTTATGGTGGCAAATGTAATCAATTTTCTTAAATTTTTAACAAAAAATTGTAAGATTGTTCTTCCTCACCTTACTTAATAATAAAACCCGAAGCGATTTGCTTCGGGTTTTATTAATGAAAAGAAAAATAAAAGTTTTTTTTAATTTAAATTAAAAGAGGCTCCTACACTTAAAATTCCAAAATTCCAATCAACACTTCTGTTGTAATAATAATAACCATCATAATATCCGCTATCATAACTAGATCTCACTCCTCTATAAGATGCATTTACCTGAATTTTATCGTTGATGTTGTATCCAAACATTGGTCGGTAATAAAACCCTCCATCGTTGCCATCATTAATACCAACGGCATACCCTAAATCCAAACCTACAGTAAACATCTCGTTAATATTAAAACGACCTGCTCCTGCAATAGGTATAAATTGGGTATCATCGTAGTCTAAACCGTAGTAAGTGTCACCAAAAGAATGGCTATAGCCTGTTGCTGGACCTACACTAAATTTTTCGTTTATTCCAAAAAGATAATTTACATCCAGACCTGCAGAAAAAGTAGCATAGTCACTTCCATCTGCCACAGGCAATCCAATAAAAGCTCCTAAATTAAACCCCTCTTGGGCTTTTACAGCAGTAAAACTTAATACTGTTAAAAATGTCAATAAAAATAATTTCTTCATAATTTTTTAAGTTTTTGTAATTGATTAAACAAAATAACCATTTTTTTTTATTAATAAATAAAAACTGTTTTTTTATTAACAATTTATTTAACAATAAATATTATTGTATTGGATTACAGTATTTTACATAAATAAGTTATTAACAAAATGAAATCGTCCAAACCTTATTCAACCCTTAAAACCTTTATTTGGATACTTTTTGATTTATTTTTGTGATGATGAAATGGGAACACGCTTTAAAAGACTATAAACTTTATCTAAAAATAGAAAGAGGGCTATCCAACAACTCCATAACCAGTTATGGATTGGATGTGGAGAAGCTTATTGGCTTTTTGGAGGACAAGCATATAAGTGTATCTCCCTTGAACATTTCAAAAGAAACCATCCAACAATATATTTATGAGCTTGCAAAAACTGTAAATGTAAGGACCCAGTCCAGGATGATTTCAGGCTTGCGCAGTTTTTTTAATTATCTCATTTTTGAGGATTATAGAGTGGATAATCCTTTAGAATTGATAGAATCCCCTAAAATAGGCAGGAAACTACCAGATACGCTTTCTTTGGATGATATCAATCGCTTGATAGCTGCCATTGATTTAAGCAAAGCTGAAGGCGAACGCAATCGTGCCATGCTTGAAACCCTTTACAGTTGTGGTTTACGTGTAAGCGAACTTACCAATCTGAAAATTTCGGATTTGTTTTTTGATGAAGGTTTTATAAAAGTTACTGGAAAAGGCGATAAACAACGCTTTGTGCCTATTGTTCAGTCTGCTCAAAAATATATTACCTGTTATAAAAACGAAGTAAGAAACCACCTCTCTATTCAAAAAGGACACGAAGACACCTTGTTTTTAAACAGAAGGGGAAAACAGCTTACCAGAGCCATGATCTTTACCATCATCAAGCAATTGGCAGTTAAAATCAATCTAGACAAAACCATTTCCCCACATACCTTCAGACATTCTTTTGCCACACATTTGTTGGAAAATGGTGCCGATTTAAGGACCATACAGCTTATGTTGGGACACGAAAGCATTACCACTACCGAAATTTATGTACATGTGGACAAAAGCCATTTAAAAAGCGTGCTTCAAACATTTCATCCCAGAAAATAGCTTTTTATTTTCTAAATTACTGATTATTAATTATATTTAGTAGGTAATAGCACAGTTTTAAATCGATTCTCCCATATTAACTAAATTTTTTACAATAAAATTTAATCTAGACAATATGGATTTCACGAACTCAAACAGACCACTAAATGATTACCCCAATGGGTTTGGGGAAAAACGCAAGTGGCAACTTGCAGTAGAGATTACCAACGTAGGTGTCTGGGAATTTAACGCCACAGAGAATAAAGTTTATTTTTCCGAAGCTTCAAAACGGATTATCGGTTTTGAAAACGATGCCAATTTTGGAGCTAACCTAAACGATTGGAACAATCGTGTGCACCCAGAAGACAGAAACAAATATTTTCAGGATTATCAAGACCACATTAATGGTTTGAAGCCCTTATACATGAATGTGCATCGAGTGGAATGCAAGGATGGCTCCTATAAATGGATTCTAGATAAAGGAAAAGTTGTAGAAAGAGACTCCAACAACAATCCAATACGTTTTTTAGGCACACATGTAGATATTACCAAACATGTTGAAAACGAAAGAAAACTGGCAAACACCTTAAACATTGTTACCAAACAAAACAATCAACTTAAAAATTTTGCCCATATAGTAACCCACAACCTAAAACAACATGCTGCCAATTTTGAAAGTCTATTGGATTTTTACAATGAGGCAGAATCAGAATTTGAAAAAGAAGACACCATAAAATACCTCCAAATTCTTTCAGAATCCCTTAGTAAAACCATTGCCAATTTAAAAGAAATTGTATCTGTACAAAACAACAGAACTGCCAAGATTGAAAAAATATATTTGGCACAAGAAACCGATCGTATTTTAAAGATGCTTAAAGTGGTTATTAATGACAACCATGCCGAAGTACAAAACAATATAGACCCTAAATTATTTATACATTACAATAAGTCCTATATAGAAAGCATCATTCAAAACCTCTTAACCAATGCCATAAAATACAAACATCCAGACAGACATCCCAAAATTACCGTTGACAGCATGTTTGATTCTGAAACCATTAAAATTGCCATTAGTGACAATGGCATTGGAATAGATCTGGACAAGTATGGAAACTCCATTTTTGGATTGTACAAAACATTCCATAAAAACCAAGATGCCGAAGGTATTGGACTGTACTTAATAAAAAACCAAATAGAAGCTTACGGTGGCAACATTGAGGTGGAAAGTGAAGTTAATGTTGGCACCACCTTTACCATTAGCATACCCAATAAAAAAACTGCTGTAGTTGAAATTACAAACGTTTAAAAAAAAACTTATAAAAAAAGCTTGGGTGTTTACCCAAGCTATGTTATTTAATGATTTGCAGATATTCCCTTTGCAAATAAACGCTGTAGGTTATTTAGCGATATTCACAGCTCTGGTTTCCCTAATTACAGTTACTTTAACCTGTCCAGGATAGGTCATATCTGTTTGTATTTTCTGTGAAATGTTAAAGGATAAATCTGCTGCATTTTGATCTGAAACTTTTTCGCTTTCCACAATAACCCTTAACTCCCTTCCTGCTTGAATGGCATAGGCTTTTTTAACACCTCCAAAACCAAAGGCAATATCCTCAAGGTCTTTTAAACGTTGAATGTAACTATCCAATACTTGGCGTCTTGCTCCTGGTCTTGCTCCGGAAATAGCATCACAAACCTGAACAATTGGAGACAAAAGAGAGGTCATTTCAATTTCATCATGATGTGCTCCAATGGCATTGCAAACATCTTCTTTTTCACCATATTTTTCAGCCCATTGCATTCCAAGAATAGCATGTGGTGTTTCCATATCTGCTTCTGCATCTGGCACTTTACCAATATCATGTAACAATCCTGCACGTTTGGCCAATTTAGGATTTAAACCTAGCTCTGCAGCCATCACACCACAAAGTTTGGCAACTTCCCTGGAGTGTTGCAGCAAATTTTGTCCGTAAGACGAACGATATTTCATTCTACCAACCACTTTAATAAGTTCTGGATGTAGGTTGTGAATCCCTAAGTCTATTATGGTTCGTTTTCCTACTTCAATAATTTCTTGCTCTATTTGTTTGGTTGTCTTTTTTACTACCTCCTCTATTCTAGCAGGATGTATTCTACCATCGGTTACTAATTTATGAAGAGAAAGTCTAGCAATCTCTCGTCTTACGGAATCGAAACAGGATAGAATAATGGCTTCTGGTGTGTCGTCTACAATAATTTCCACTCCAGTAGCAGCTTCAATGGCTCGAATGTTTCTTCCTTCTCTACCAATGATGCGTCCTTTAACATCGTCCGATTCTATATTAAAAACAGACACACAGTTATCTACTGCTTCTTCGGTTCCTATACGCTGAATGGTATTGATAATTACTTT
This sequence comes from uncultured Xanthomarina sp., assembly GCF_963971605.1. Taxonomy (NCBI): domain Bacteria; kingdom Pseudomonadati; phylum Bacteroidota; class Flavobacteriia; order Flavobacteriales; family Flavobacteriaceae; genus Xanthomarina; species uncultured Xanthomarina sp. The sequence goes on along the minus strand of NZ_CAXATZ010000015.1, from coordinate 26,909 downwards.
TTTGGCTTCTTGTTGAGCCGTTAGTTTTGCTTCTTCCAAAGTGCTTTGAACATAAGCCATGGCATCGCTCTTGGCCTCTCCTTTTAAGGATTCAACAAGTTGTGCCTTGGCTTCTTCTGCAGATAAACTGGAAATAACCTCCAACTGTTCTATCTGGCTTTTATGAAGCCTATCGATTTCTTCCTGTTTTTTCTCGAGAATATCAACTCTATGGTTGTAATCCTTTATTTTGTCCTCTAAACTTTGATTGAGTTTGAGATTTTTAGACAATTCACTGGAAACCTGAGACTCTTTGTCTCTAGTACGCTTCTCAGCTTCTGCCATTTTTTTGTCACGAGCATTGATTACTTTTTCATGCTCTGATTTTAATTCTATGAATTTTTCTTTTGCCTGAAGAATTTTATCCTTTTTAATGCTTTCACCTTCGCTATTGGCTTCTTTAATAATAGCTGCTGCCGATTTTTTAGCACTTTTTATAAGTTTGGAAGCATTGTTTCTCTCTAATGCCTTTGCTATAATGAATCCCACTATGATTCCTAGCAAAACACCACCTATAATCAATATAATTGAGTTGTCCATGTTAGTTTATTTATATATATAAAAAAAGCCTACACTAGTTTGTTTTGTAATAAACTCCTTAAAACAAGTTTAGGGCTAACAAACGGATCAAGTATCTGCTCGAGATACTGCGAGACTGAAACAAGTTCAGCACACACAGTACTAGCAGCCCGCTTTTACCGTTCAAACTCACCCTTTTTAAAGAATTAATGTTGAGTTTTCCAAATAATAACTAATGTAGGCAGTAACCTTAATTTATTTTAAAGAACGTTAAGAGTCCAAATGTAATTGTAACATTTTGTTCAAAGCCGTGAGCTTCTCTTCCACATGTTCACTTACATTTTCTTTATCTATTGATTTTTGTTCCACTTGAGATGCAAATTGCAAAGCACACATGGCCAAAACATCTTGCTTATCCCTTACAGAATAACTTTGCTCAAATTGATTGATCATCGTTTCAATGTTCTTAGCTGCCTTACGCAATCCTTCTTCCTGGCTAGGCACAATGGTTAAAGGATACACTCTGTTAGCTATGGATAGCTTTATTTTAAGCTTATCTGACATTGATTTTTGATGTTACATTTATTCGGACAATTGCGCAATACAATGATCAATCTCCCGAATTAATGTGTTTATTTTAAGCTTTGTCTCTCTTTTGTTTTCGTCACTACCTAGCATTGTATTTGCAATCTTGAGTGCTTCGTATTTTTCTTCCCAAGAAACAATCAATTCTTGTTGTTCCATGGCATGTTGTTTAGAAGCTTGCAACTCTTTTTCCAGTTTTAAGTTGGCTTGTTTTACGGTTTCCAATTGCTGTAAAACTTTCCCTACTTTTACTTCAAGAGCATCAACAATTTCTTCAATTTTACTCATGTGCAATATGCAATACTTATCAGACAAAGTTAAGATACCTTCCTATAAATTACAATTGTTTTTACATAAAATTTGCAAAATGTTGTAATTGCTTGATATTATTGCAAAATAGCGTACAATATATCTTTTGTAGATTTCGTTCAAATTAATATTTTAGCAAGAATTACTTAATTTATGAGATTCACCTTACCCTTTTTTCTTTTTGTTTGTGCCTTTGGCCTAGCCCAAGATTATTACCCAAAAGACTATTTTGGGAATCCTTTGGATGTTACCTTGGTCTTGTCTGGCTCTTTTGCAGAATTGCGTTCCAACCACTTCCATTCCGGTTTGGACATTAAAACGCAACAAAGAGAAGGTTTAAAGGTGTATGCCTCTGCAAGTGGGTATATAAGCCGAATTAAAATCTCCCATTATGGCTACGGAAAGGCCCTTTACATAACCCATCCTAATGGGTATACCACTGTATATGCGCATTTGCAAAAGTTTTCCCCTGAAATTGAAGCTTATATCAAGAAGTTGCAATATGAAAAAGAATCGTTTGAAATTGAAGTGTTCCCTAATACCGAAGAGCTTATTGTAGAAAAAGGTGAAGTTATTGCCTATAGTGGTAACACAGGAGGATCTGGTGGTCCACATTTACATTTTGAAATTAGGGACAATCAAGAAAGACCTATCAATCCATTGCTTTTTGGGTTTGATGTTAAAGACACTACCTTACCTGTTATTAAAGAGGTTTATGCTTATCCCATGGACAAGCATTCGTATGTAAACAAATCAAACGAAAAACAAAAACTAAGGCTTTTATCCCTTCCTAATGGCGATTATACAGTTGAGAACATTCAGGCTTATGGAAAAATTGGCTTTGCCATAGAATCTACTGACAGACAGGATTTGGCATACAACAACAATGGCGTGTACAACATTCAAGCTTTTTTTAATGGCAATAAAAAAATAGACATCGATTTTAAACGATTTTCTTTTGACGAAACCAGACATTTAAACCGGTTTATAGATTATGGACATTATAAAACAAAAAAAGAAAGACTCCAAAAACTCTTTATAGAACCCAATAACCCCTTAAGTATTTATAAAGACTCTGATAATTATGGTTTTATTAGGGTTGAAGACAGTACCTCTTCGGTCTACAAAGTGGCAGTAAAGGATTTTAAAAACAACACTTCTTGGCTCACCATTAATATTGAAGGTAAAAAAGAACAAGACTTTAAAGTGAAGGATTCTTTTGTATCGTCTTATTATATTCATGCAGACAAAACCAACGAGCTATTATACAACCACATTTCGGTTGAATTTTATCCAGAGACGTTTTATGATGATTTTTATATGGACTTTTCAGTGTCAAACGATACCATTAAATTACATGACGATACCATTCCTGTTAAAAAACATTTTAAAATTACATACGATATTAGTCATTACGATTCAGCTGATGCCCATAAACTTTACATTGCCAGATTGGTTGGTTATAAACAACATCCTTGGTATTCCAACACGACAAAAGAAAAAAACCTGATGTACACCATAACAGACGATTTAGGAACCTACGCCTTGGTAGCAGACACTATAGAACCAACCATTAGGCCCATAAATTTTAAAGATGGACAATGGCTTAGTAAATACCGTTATCTTAAAGTGAAGATTGATGATGAAGGTTCCGGCATTTCAAATTATCGCGCAACCGTTAATGGAAAATGGATTTTAATGGAGTACGATTACAAAACCAAAACATTGACCTACGATTTTAATGATGGTATAATTACCGAAACAAAAAATAATTTAAAAGTGATTGTTACCGATAATGTTGGAAATAATTCTACTTTTGAAACTACGTTTTACAGAAAATAAATAATGAAGCTTTTGAAAATAAAAACTTATCTATTTTGCATGTTCCTTTTTTCGATGTCCTTTTTAGGATTTTCACAATCTGGAACTTTAAAAGGTGTTATTCTAGACGATGCCAATAATCCCATTCCAAATGTAAATATCAAAGCTCAAGACAAAGGAACCGTAACCAACGAGAACGGTTTTTTTATTTTAAAAATACCAGCAGACCAAGAGGTTACTGTGGTGTTCTCTCACCTTACCTTTGAAAGTATTACTGCTACATTTAACTTAAAAAATGGGGAAGAATACGAATTCCATCCCATCATGAAGGAATCTGTGGAACAAATCTCAACCGTTGTGATTTCCAGCAAGCAAAGAAAAGAAGTTGAAGGCATAATCACACTGGAACCCGAAACCGTTAGACTTATTCCTGGTGCGAATGCTGGTGTGGAAAATCTATTGAAAACACTTCCTGGCGTAAGTAGCAACAACGAATTAAGCACACAATATTCCGTAAGAGGTGGAAACTACGATGAAAATTTAGTGTATGTAAATGGTATTGAAATCTACAGACCTTTCTTGATACGTTCTGGGCAACAAGAAGGATTGAGCTTTGTTAACACAGACCTGGTTCAGAATGTCGATTTCTCTGCTGGAGGTTTTCAAGCAAAATATGGAGACAAATTAGCATCTGTTCTCGATATTACCTATAGAAAACCTTACGCTTTTGGTGTGAGTGCAGATTTAAGCCTACTTGGTGGAAGCCTGGCTGTAGATGCCATAAGTAAAGATTCCAAGCTCTCAGGCATAATTGGAATTCGTTATAGAAACAACAGCTTACTTGTTAATGCACAAGAAACAGAAACCAATTACGATCCAACTTTTGCTGATGTACAAACCCAGATAAACTACAATTTTTCCCATAAATTCAGTCTCAGCTTTTTAGGAAATGCCTCTTTGAACAAATACAATTATGAACCTAAAACCAGACAGACAAATTTTGGTACTTTGGAAAACCCTTTGGCATTATTAGTTTTTTATGAAGGTCAAGAAAAAGATCAATACCAAACCTTGTTTGGGGCCATTAAAGCAACTTACCTTTTAAATGATAATGTAACCCTTAACTTAACCACTGCAACTTACCACACTACCGAAGAAGAACATTTTGATATTTTAGCACAATATAGGTTGGGCGAAGTAAATACCAATATTGGAGATGAAGATTTGGGTGAAGTGGAATATAGTGAAGGTATTGGAGGTCAATTAAACCATGGAAGAAACGATCTGGATGCCCTAATCACCAATATCGAGCACAACGGAAAATATACTATGGACGATAACGATTTTGAATGGTCCCTAAAGTACACCAACGAAGATATTAGGGATCGGTTGGTGGAATGGGAAGTGATAGATTCGGCTGGGTTCTCCATAAATCCTCCCAACATCGACGCTTTTAACGACCAACCTTATACTCCTTACGAAGGGCCTTTGGCAGCCTATCAAAATGTAAGAGCTAAAAACCACACCACCATTCAAAGAATCCAAGGTTATTTACAATGGAGCAAACGTACCAGTTTAGGAGACAATGACGTATGGTTCAATGCTGGAGTAAGAGCTCATAATTGGACTGTAAGTGGTGATGGCATAGATAAAACCTCACAAATTGTTTTTAGTCCAAGAGCGCAATTTGCCATCAAGCCTGATTGGGACAAAGACATGCTTTTTAGAATTGGTGGAGGTATATATTATCAACCTCCTTTTTACAGGGAATTGCGTGATTATTCCGGAACTGTAAATCCAGATGTTAAAGCCCAAAAATCTTTTCAAGTGGTTGTAGGAAACGATTATAGCTTTAAAATGTGGAACAGACCTTTTAAATTAACTACAGAAGCTTACTATAAAAAACTCACAGATGTAAACCCTTACACCTTGGAAAATGTTAGAATTAGGTACGCTGCAACCAACAATGCAAAAGCCTATGCCTATGGTTTGGATCTCAGATTGAATGGCGAATTTGTCCCTGGAACCGAATCCTGGTTTAGTTTTGGGTATTTAAAAACCGAAGAAAACATCAATGATAGAGGGTATATAGCCAGACCAACAGACCAACGCTTAAAGTTTGCAGCTCTTTTTCAAGATTATGTACCAAGCTTACCTAAAATGAAAATGTATTTAAACTTGGTTTACAACACTGGGCTTCCTGGTGGTTCTCCAAGCTATGCCGATCCTTATGTTTACCAAAACCGTTTGCCAGATTACAAGCGTGCTGATATAGGTTTGCAATATGTTATTGTAGATTTAAACGAAACATACAATGGCTGGAGGAAACCTTTTAAATATTTATCTGTTGGCTTTGAAATTTTTAACATTTTCAATGCGCAAAACTCCATAACAAACACTTGGGTAAGGGACGTTTACAGCAAAAGGCAGTATGCCATTCCTAATTACCTGACACCACGAGTGTTTAATGTAAGGACAACCATGAAATTTTAATAATTTAACACACTTTTTTTATTTCGAATTAAAAACAGTCATACATTTGTGTATATGAAACAAATGATTAGAAACCTGGTTGCCTTGAGCCTCTTGTTTGCTTATACCTTAAGCATAAGCGTTTCTATTCAAAATTTTATAGTGGAAACGGTTTTTGATAATAGCCAACAACAGGATGTTGCTGTTAATTTATTGAATTCCAAAACACCTGAGCTATCCATATTTCCAGACCTGGAACCCTTAGGAGACCTTGCAAACGAAAACGTTCATAATGTTCAGGTAACTAATTCCAAAACAACATTTCAATCCTTTAAAGAGGTAGAAATCTACACCTTAACCAAAGACAGTCAATATCTTTACAAAAGCAAACACATTCAACCTGGATTGGATATTGAGACACTGCTCTACCCTTTTCATACCTTTTCTTAAAATTTCATATTATATTCCTTAAACATCTCATGTTCTGAATGATCAGGAGCTGTTGTTATTATTTCATCTTGACCAACAAGGTCAGGACATTCTATATTCAACAAATAAAAAAATATCTTATGGAATCTCATAGCACCATCATAGGTATTGTTATTGCCTTGGTAATAATAATCCCTCTAATATTTATTCAAACATCACAAAAACGTCAGAAAAAAAATTCTAGAAAAGGCTTTATGGAAGAAGCCTCAAAACATCATTTACAAGTAAAAACCCCAGATTTTTGGGGCACATATTATGCCATGGCCATAGATGAAACGGCAAACAAACTTATCTACTCAAAAATTATTGATGCAGAACATCAAGTAACCCTTGTGGATTTAAGTCTGGTGGACTCCTGCGACATTGTAAGGACGCAAAGAACCCATAAAAACAAAACTACATCTAAAATTGAAACAGACAGAATCGATTTGGTAATAACCTACAAATCCAAAAACAAGGAGGTGTTGGAGTTTTACAACGTAGATGTAAACTTTGAAATGAACAATGAAATTGCGCTTCTGGATAAGTGGAACACCATTATAAAAAGCAAAATATTCAAGAAAGCACAAGCTGCTTAAGGGCTTCTACGGTCAAGCAACAAAAAACCTTCAGAGCCTATGTCCCTGAAGGTTTTTTATTTAATGTTTCAATAAGACCATTATTGGTGGTTTTAATAATTATTTCTCCACGAACTCCTTTAGAACGCCAACTACATAATCTACTTCGTCTTTGGTATTGTATTTACAAAACGAAAATCTAATGGAAGGCTTTTGTTGGTCTTCTTCGCTTAAGATATGCTCCAACACATGAGATCCTTTGCCAGACCCACTTTGGCAGGCACTTCCTTTGGAACAGGCAATCCCTTTTAAATCCAATTGAAACTGAAGGGTCAATGCTTTTTCAGCAGACATGGGCAAACAAACATTCAACAAGGTGTAAGTACTCTTGGTATTATCAGAACAATTACCATTAAACTTAACTCCTGGTATGGCTTTGGTTATTTGGGTTTTAAAATAATCTTTTAATGCCTCTACATAATGTTTTTCTTCATCTAAATTTTCGTAAGCTAGAACAAAAGCGGTTTCCAAGCCTTTGATATTATGTACTGGTTCTGTTCCTGCTCTAAAACCACGTTCTTGAGAACCTCCAAAAATCAAAGGTTTTAAGGTATTGTTTTTTTTAATATAAGCAAACCCAACTCCTTTGGGGCCATGAAATTTATGGGCTGCTGCAGTCATAAAATCAATTGGGGTTTCTTCTACATTCCATTTATAATGACCAATGGATTGAACCGTGTCACTATGCAACAAGGCATTGTTGGCTTTGCAAAGGGAAGACACTTTATCTATATCCAAAATGTTTCCAACTTCGTTATTCACATGCATTAAACTCACCAATTTCCTCTCGTCGTTTGCTGTTAACAGTCTTTCCAGATCATCATAATCTGGAGTGCCACAGGCTTGAAGTTTTACATATTCAACAGTAACATCATACTCGTTTCGCAACTCTTCAACGGTATGCAATACAGCATGGTGCTCTATTGGAGAGGTGATAATGGTAGTTACGTTGGCATCTCTAACGGCACAACGTAAAATCATATTATCAGCTTCAGTACCTCCAGAAGTAAAGATAATTTCCTGTGGAGATGCGTGCAATTCCTTGGCTATGGTTTTTCTGGTTGTTTCTATAATTGATTTTGATGCTCTACCAAACGCGTGGGTTGAAGATGGATTTCCATATTGATGTTCCAAAACATCTTGCATGGTTTTAATAACTTCTGGTCGTATTCGTGTGGTTGCAGCACTATCAAAATAAACAGATTTCATAATTTGAGTTTGCTTTAGTGAGGTAGCAAAAATAGGGCAATTAAAATTATTTGCAAGAAGCCACGTTGTATATTTAACAAATCTTTTATTTTTGTTTTAAAATCCATACATGTCATGCGAAAAATATTTGCCCTAGTATCTTTTTTAATTTTAGTAATGTCTTGTGACGATGGAGATGTTATTTTTGTGGAATTAGATTTTGACGATACCTTTGAAGCCTGTGGCGAATTGGTGTTTTACAATACCAAAGAGAGTCCTGCCGAATCCATTTCATTACAAATAAGTTCTCCAACCTTGACATTGGCAGATATTTTTGAAGTGGAACCATCTGAAACCAACCCCTTATTGGTAGAATTGGTGAATCCTGAAATTCAAGGCAACATAGATGGCTCCAACAACTTATTCAACTATAGAAGCTACAATACATTAACAGACAATTTATTTTGTAACGACGTTCCTCCTTCCAATTTAGGGATAACACAAGATTTATCAAGTTCTGATGGAAGTTATACCATTACCACTACTTATGCAGAAGACGATAACGATGGAATTCCTGCTGAAATGGAAGATATTAATGGCAATGGCGATTTATATGATGATGATACCGATGGCGATGGTTTGCCTAATTTTCTGGATCCAGACGACGATGGCGATAATGTACTTACCAGTACAGAACTGATTGATTATGACAATGACGATGATGACGACGATCCATTAACAAATCCGCAAGATACCGATGGAGATGGCATTCCAAATTATTTGGACACAGACGATGATGGCGATGGCGTATTAACCATTGACGAGGAAAATGTGAGTCAGGACCAAAACCCTTCCAACGATTATACCAACCCAAATTTAGCAGATTACCTAAATCCAGATGTGGCCAATATGGTTCCTGCAACAGCCTATAGGGTTCATACCATTACACAAACCTATGAAGTCTCTGTAATTGTGGAAAATATTTCTTTTCCTAACTTAAATCAGGATACGTTTGACTTTGGTTCTTTGCAAAACGCCAATACAACCAGCACAAGAACGGTAACACCAGAATTTTAATCGGCACTTACATTCTGATAGATATATACTTCGGTTGCACCAACCCCGTATTTTTGAAAATTGGCATCGTAGTAAGTCACATTGGGATATCTTCCAAATAAATATTCCAATTCCATTTTTAAAACACCTGCTCCCACGCCATGGATAAACACCACTTTTTGGATGCGCTTTCCAATGGCAAATTCCAATTGTTTTTTGGCTGTATCCAATTGTAAGGTTAACATTTCGTAATTGCTCATTCTGGAAGCATTATCCGTTAATTGATGAATGTGCAGATCCACTTCCATGGTAGGCTGAAAACGTTCCTTTACTTTCTTTTTAACAGTGGGTTTTCTTCTAGGGCTTTCTTTCTCCTTAAGCAATTCAGAAAAAGACACATTGGTAAAGGATTTTGATTGTAATTCGGATTCATTTTTAATAAGAACCAATTCTTTTTTATCAAACACCATCTCAAAACCATCCTCAGTAACAATCGTCACAGTTTCTCCTGTAACATTTGTTATTCTGCCTGTTAAATCTTCATCTAAAACAGACACTTTATCCCCTATTTTAAGCATCATCCTTTTGGTTTGGTTCATGACTCTCTTTAGACTGTTTTTTACTGGAAAGTGTACTGGAAATTCGGTATAAACCAAACATTAAAATAATAATTCCAAGAATCAAAACAACCACATCTTGTTTTACACCAGCTTGAGCATAAATGGCTACCATGCTTCCTATAAAGATCAATAAATAGTTTAAATAGGTGTTGTATTTCATTTATATCGATGATTTTTAGCTATTTAACGAATATCGTTTTTTTTAGAATAAAGAATAGAGAAATTTGATTAATTTAATATACCTCTATTACTAATTAAAAGTAGAAAAATATGAAAAAAAATCACCTTTTCAACAGACTTCCATACTTATTTATTGCCTTTTTATTGTTTTCCCTAAGTGCCTCTGCCCAAGTTGGGATTGGGACGACTAGTCCAAATACAGATGCATTATTAGATATTGATGCCTCAACAAGTGTTGGTGGATTATTACTTCCTAGAATGACATTAACAGCCACGACAAATCCTGCGCCATTAAGTGCACATGTTCAAGGTATGTCTGTTTACAATACAACAACGGTTAATGATGTATTTCCTGGACAATATTATAACGATGGTACTAAATGGGTTAAAGTTGAAGAATCGACAAATATAGACAGTATTTCTCTTGCTAGCGACGTTATTATAAACTCAACATCATATTCCAATATTAACACTATGGTTTTAACTTTTACAGCAAAAAAGACATCAGCATTAGTTAATTTAACTGCTTCAGGAATTGGTTATACAAATTCTTTAGGAATTGTAAATTTAAGAGTTAGAAATATTACTGATAATATTACCATTGGTGGAACAAATACTAAAATTCAGTCTTTATATGAAGATTTTTGGGGTTCATATAGTGTTACTTCTTGGAGTTGTTCGTTTTCTAAATTAATGACAGGTTTAACAGTTGGCAATACATATACTCTTAGAGTTCAAGGTTCAACAACGGCAATTTATGGTACAAATGGTGCTGCTATTTATACTTCAAGTTCACCAAACAATAACCATTTAACACTTTCTGTAATACAATAACCTAATTATTATGAAAGATTTTTATAAAAACACAACTATTATACTCTTAGTCTTTGTAAGTGGTTTCGGATATGCTCAAAATCCAAATAATTCGGATAGCGAAATTAAAACAATGAGTATTACAGATAAAGTATCTAAGAGTAATGTTGCAAATAAAGAAATAAACGATTTAATAGATTTCAATTCTAAAGAAGAAAGCAAATTAGAGCAAAGTACAACACCTATGTTACAACCTTATTCTGTAGGCTCTAGTAAAACGAATAAAGAAGAACAAAAAAACCACTCTATAAATAAAAATAAAAAAACTGAACTTAAAGAAATAGGTGTTTATGTTTCAAACAATAATGAAAAAAAATAACTCTTATGAAATATCTATACCTAATAATATTTTTAATCACTTGTAATATAAGTATTGCCCAAACCGATTTGTATGTGAGAAGTGGAAGCTATATTTATGTAGATGGCACAGCTTTTACAAGTGGACCAAATGTAGCTCCTTTATATGTTACTGGTAGAATCACTTTTAATGGAACAAACAGTAATATCTATCTTCGTAATGAAGCGCAACTTTTACAAGGGAACAATATTGGAAACAATGGCCAAGGCAAGTTAAGCGCTTATCAAACAGGAACCGTAAATACCTATGCTTATAATTATTGGTGTTCTCCAGTTGGAAATACCACTGCAAACACGACCTCTAACAGACCTTTTATTCCCAATGATAATATTTACGACCATATTGGGCATACCAATCCAGCCTTAGATCCAATAACCAGTGTGTTGGCTACTTATACTACAGGTTATAATGGTGTGGCTACGGCTCCTCCAACCCCTCAAGTTATTTCCAGTTTTTGGTTGTATAGTTACGACCCTGGAACACTTTATGCTGAATGGGATCATGTGGGTTCCACTGGTTCAGTTAACCCTGGTTATGGCTTTACCATGAAGGGAAACCCGAGTGGTGGACAACAATACGATTTTAGAGGAAAACCAAATAATGGAAACATTACTGTTTCTGTGGTTGCTGGAGAAGAAACCTTGGTTGGGAATCCCTATCCATCTGCATTGGACGCGCGAGATTTTATACACGACCCTTTAAATACTGGTTTAATTGCAAATGCACCACCACAAATGACTGGGGTTTTAAAATATTGGGAACAAGCCCCTGGAGCGACTTCACATGTGTTGTCTAATTATGTGGGTGGATATGCCTTATATACTATTTCATCTGGAGGTACAGATTCCTTTACTCCTGCTCCATTTACAACATATTTATTAGACGGAACACCTACAAATTTTCCAGCTGGAACTGGATCTAAAATTGCCAGACGTTACATTCCAATAGGTCAAGGCTTTATGATTGAAGGTGCTGCAACAGGTGTTGTTACATTTACCAACGCCCAAAGAGAATTTTACAAACAATCTGGTACAGATAGTTACTTTTTTAGGACTGAAAACAATAGCAGTTCCGAAAACACTTTTGAAGAAACTCAATACAACGAAGACGGCTTTAATATTGTTCCTGCAGATTTTAAGCGTTTTAGAATTAATGTCGATTTTTCTCAGGGCGAATTCTATACCAGACAATTATTAATGAACTTTCATCATACTGCTACAGATGGCTTTGATTATGGTTTGGAAGCCAAAGGGGATTTTACACAAAATTCTGATGCTTACTGGGTTTTAGATGATGTCCCATATTTTATACAAGCCTTTAATTACGATATGGAATTACGAATCCCTTTAGTGGTTGAGGCAAAAAACAATCAACCTATAAGGTTTAGAATTTTTGATGTGCAAAATTTCGATGAAAATCAGCCTATTTTTATTCATGATATCCATAATGATATTTATGTGGATTTAAGGGAAAATAACTATGAAATAAATTTACCTCAAGGCACCTATACAGACCGATTTGAAATAACCTTTACGTCTGAAGCTTTAAACATAGACCAAGTTATAACTGCTGAAGATTTAAGTATTTATCAAAACAATCAATTAGCACAATTAACCATTTCCAACCCTAAGCTTTTAGAGGTAAAACAAGTAAACCTATATGATGTGACCGGAAAACAGATTTTTAATGAAAAAAACTTAAACACAGAGGCACATTATAGTTTTTCAACAAAAAACTTAAGTCAAGGGGTTTATATAGCTCACGTATCGTTTGCTGACAATCAAGTGGTAAGCAAAAAGATTATTGTTTCAAATAAATAACTCTTGATATTTTTATATCTTTAAAACCAAAAGATATAACTATGTCTTCATTAGAAGATTTTATGTTACCATGCCTAAACAAACAACTTTTTGGAGTTGACTGTTTAGGCTGTGGTTTTCAAAGGGCATTTGTGTTCTTGCTTAAAGGGGATTTTACGGCAGCCTTTAAGATGTATCCTGCCATTTACACCATCATCTTGCTTGGAATTTTTATTATCTTTAATTTTTACTTTAAATTTAAACACGCTTATAAACTTAAAATGGGACTTGTTTTTTTAAATGTGGCTATTATCATTATCAGTTATATTTTAAAAATCACCCACTAATCAGACATCTTCCAACATGGAAAAACAACCTTTACAGAACGCCACACTTATATTGGTATTAGGAATTTTATCTATTCTAACCTGCTGTTGTTACGGCGTTTTAGGATTGCCTATAGGTATTGTAGCCTTGGTCTTGGCAAATAAATCCACAGCTATTTATGCTGAACATCCAGAACTATATTCTGGTTACAACAATGTGAAAACTGGGAAAATACTTGCCATTATTGGAATTGTTCTCAATGTTATTTTCTTGGCCTATGTTATTTGGATTATTAGCATGATTGGCTGGGAAGCACTACAAGATCCTGAAATGTTACAAGATAGAATAGAAGAGTTTCAGCAAATGCAACAAGTTTAATATTTAATTCAATGGATGTAAAACCAACTAGACCCAACAGTTATCTGGCCTTAGCCATTATCAGTACCATTTTATGCTGTCTTCCCTTTGGAATTATCAGTATTATTTATGCTACAAAAGTAAATAGTCTTTACGAAGATGGACATTACGACCAAGCTGTAAGCGCCTCCAAAAAGCTAAAACTTGGGGAATTGTTTCTATTGCCGTAGCACTATTAGGTTGGCTGATTTATGTCCTGTTTTTTGGAATTGCCTTGTTTGGAGCTTTATTAAGTGAAGCGAATTACTAAACATAAAAACCTTGTATTTTTATTGCTAATTTTGGCAAGTACCAGTGTTTTTGGCCTATTCTATTTTTGGAATCCTGCCAATAACAGCCTATTCCCTAAATGTTTTTTTTATAGCCTTACCCATTTGTATTGTCCAGGTTGTGGCTCACAGAGAGCCATTCATCAAATTCTGCATGGACATATCTTAACAGGTTTGAATTATAACTATTTAATTGGCTTTTTAACTTTGGTCTTAAGCTACATGCTTTATGTTTATATAGCTCAGGAGTATTTAAAAAAACCAATTAAAAACTTACTTTATAAACCTTTGGCTACAAAAGTTATTTTAGTGGTTGTTGTATTGTTTTGGATACTCAGGAATATTCCTTTTTATCCTTTTAACATCTTGGCTCCTTAAATAAAAAAAAGAGCAACCCAATTGAATGTTTGGTTGCTCTTTTTTGAAACATATAGAAACCTGTAAGGTTTTAATCCTTAAAAACTAAGGACTTGCAGGTTTAATAAAATCTTAATTTTCAAATTGTTTTAAGGTCTTGATGATTATGGACACGCAATCCAACAATTGCTCCTCGTTCATTACCAAAGGTGGTGCAAAACGAATGATGTTTCCATGAGTTGGTTTTGCCAACAAACCATTATCCCTAAGTGCCAAACAAATATTCCAAGCTGTTTCACTTTCTTCGTCGTCGTTTATAACAATGGCATTCAACAGACCTTTTCCTCTTACCAGGCTTACCAAATCTGTTGTTTGGATGTATTTGTTAAGTTCACTTCTAAATATTTTACCAAGTTTTTCTGCATTTTCAGCTAAGTTTTCATCCTTTACCACTTGAAGTGCGGCAATAGCCACTGCAGCAGCTACAGGATTTCCTCCAAAGGTAGATCCATGGTTTCCTGGCTTGATCACTTTCATAATATTATCGTTGGCCAATACTGCAGATACTGGATAAGCACCTCCACTTAAGGCTTTACCCAAAATTAAAAGGTCTGGTTTTACATTTTCATGATCTACAGCCAATAATTTTCCGGTTCTGGCAATACCTGTTTGTACTTCGTCTGCAATAAACAGAACATTGTATTTTTCGCACAGCGCTTTTGCTTTGGCTAAATAGCCTTCACTTGGCACATATACTCCAGCTTCCCCTTGAATAGGTTCTGCCATAAAGCCTGCAATGTTTTTATTGTTTTTCAATTCGGTTTCCAAAGCATCCAAATCATCATATGCAATTTTAATAAATCCTTTGGTATAAGGCCCAAAATGTTTTCTGGCAACCGGATCGTTGGAAAACGAAATAATGGTTGTGGTTCTTCCGTGAAAATTGTTTTTGCAAACTATAATGTCAGCTTCATTTTCCTCAATACCTTTTACCTCATAGGCCCATTTTCTACAGATCTTTAAAGCTGTTTCCACAGCTTCTGCACCTGTATTCATTGGCAATAATTTATCGAAGCCAAAAAATTCACAAGCAAATTTTTCATATTTCCCAAGCATATCGTTATAAAATGCCCTAGAAGTTAATGTTAAGGTTTGTGCTTGGTGTACCATGGCTCCAACAATTTTTGGATGACAGTGTCCTTGGTTCACGGCAGAATAAGCCGAAAGAAAATCATAATACTTTTTGCCTTCAACGTCCCAAACATACACGCCTTCCCCTTTGCTTAATACTACAGGAAGTGGATGATAATTGTGAGCGCCATACTTGTTTTCTAAATCTATCGCTTGTTGCGATGTTAATTGGTCTAAAACAGCCATTTTAAAATAGTTTTAATGGTTTATGCCCAAAGAATCGAGCATCTAAAAAAAGCCATTCCTTATCTACCTTTATCCTTTCGATACCTATGTTCACCTAAACTTAAGTACAGGTGAAATTCGAAAATTCAGCGTGGGAAAGAAATCATCCCTTAGGGCTTGCAAATTACTAAATTTAACCGTTTAATTAAAATTTAATAATACCATTTTAAAAGGGATATGAAACTATTTTAATGAACCCTACAACCTTCTTTTGCAGTGAATTGTTTCTGGATGGTTTTTTTAATCGTGTCACAAGAAAAAAATCATAAACCTGAAGTCGCAAATAGAAAATCCTTTCACTACTTTTGCAGCATGTCTAGAAGAAATAAAAAACAAGTTTTTACAAACGTAGAAGTAATAGATGCAGGTGCCAAAGGTAAAACCATAGCAAAAGCTGCAGATGGTAAAGTTATTTTTTTATCGAATGCTGTTCCTGGCGATGTGGTTGATGTACAGACCTTTAAAAAGCGTAAGTCTTATTACGAAGGAAAAGCTATTGCATTCCACAAACTTTCCGATAAACGCACAACTCCAGTTTGCGAACATTTTGGTACTTGTGGTGGCTGTAAGTGGCAAGATATGGACTACCAGCACCAATTGTTCTATAAGCAAAAAGAAGTGGTAAATAATTTAACCAGACTTGGACATTTGGAATTACCCGAGGTCACTCCTATTTTAGGCTCTGAAAACGAATATTTTTATCGAAATAAAATGGAATTTTCTTTTAGTGACAGTCGCTGGTTAACCCTTGAAGAAATCCAATCCGATAAAGACCTAGGAGACAAAAATGCTTTAGGGTTTCACATTCCTGGTATGTGGGACAAAATCTTGGACATAAAAAAATGTCATTTGCAAGCAGATCCTTCCAATGCCATTAGAAAAGCCGTTAAGGATTTTGCAGTAAAACATAATCTGGAATTTTTTAACACTAGAAACCAGACCGGTTTTTTAAGGACTTTAATGATTCGTAGCTCTTCCACTGGAGATATCATGGTCATGATTCAGTTTTTTAAGGAAGATAAAGCAAACAGGGAACTGCTTTTGGATTTTTTAGCAGAAACTTTTCCAGAAATCACCTCTTTACAGTACGTAATAAACGAAAAAGCCAACGATACCATTTACGATCAAGAGGTTATCTGTTACAAAGGTCAAGACCATATTTTTGAAGATATGGAAGGTTTAAAGTTTAAAATAAACGCCAAATCTTTTTATCAAACAAATTCTGACCAAGCCTATCAATTATATAAAATTACTAGGGATTATGCTGGTTTAACTGGAGACGAACTGGTTTACGATTTATATACAGGAACCGGAACCATAGCCCAGTTTGTGGCAAAACAAGCAAAAAAAGTGATTGGCGTGGAAGCTGTTCCAGACGCTATTTTGGCCGCAAAAGAAAATGCACAATTAAATGGCATAGAAAACGTTGCCTTTTATGTTGGAGACATGAAAAATGTTTTTAACAATACATTTATAAAAACGCATGGACAACCCGATGTGATTATTACAGATCCACCCAGAGATGGCATGCACAAAGACGTGGTTGCACAAATTTTGAACATTGCTCCCAAAAAGATAGTGTATGTTAGCTGTAATAGTGCCACACAAGCAAGAGACCTAGCTTTAATGAAAAACAGTTACAAAATAACAAAAGTTAGACCTGTAGATATGTTCCCACAAACGTATCATGTAGAAAATGTTGTACTTTTGGAACGTATCTAACAAAAATCCATTGAAACTTTTAAGCAATTGGTGTTAAATACAGTTGAAATTATCAGTCATTAAAATTCTATTTAAGTTGAAAAAAATAATCGCTTTACTTGTACTCTGTTTTACGGTTGGCAGCTGTGAAAAAGACGATATCTGTTCGGAAACCACCGAAACAACCCCAAAAATTCACATTGCATTTTATGATATTACCTTACCTAGTGAAAACACACCAAAGAATGTTAATAGATTAAGGGTTACCGGAGTTGGCGATCCAGACCCAGGTGTTGTTTCCAGTTACGATGGTAGCAAAGCACAAAAAGAGGTCTATTTACCTTTAAAAACTACCGAAAACAGCACACAATTCATCCTTCACAAAGGATATAAAATAGATGAAAACGATACTGTTTTAGGAAACCCAGATACCATTACCATAAGTTATGTAAGAAAAGAAGTGTATGTGTCTCGCGCTTGTGGGTATAAAACCATTTTTGAAAATGTGGTCATTAGCGTTGAAGACGATGGTAACAAATGGATACAATTAGCACAATCTGTAAACGATAATCAAACTGTAGAGCATGAAGATGACATTCACTATAAAATATATCATTAACCCTTTTATTGCCATACTCTTTTTTTGCACTATTGGTCAAGCTCAAAACGATAGCATAGTCAGTACCAAAACAGACTCCCTAAAATATAAGGAAAGTTATGGCCTACGTCTTGGTGGCGATTTAGGTAAACTTATTAGGTCTTTTATAGACGATGAGTATAAAGGTTTTGAAATTAATGCTGATTTCCGACTTACCAAAAAATGGTATGTGGCTGGGGAAATTGGGGTTGAAGAAAAAGATACAGACAACGATTATTTGAATGCCACAACCCAAGGAAGTTATTTTAAAGCAGGAGTGGATTACAACGCTTACGAAAACTGGTACGGAATGGAAAACATGATTTATGGAGGATTTAGGGTTGGTGCCAGTACTTTTAGCCAAACCTTAAACAGTTATGGCGTGTATGCCCAAGATCAATATTGGTCCCCTCAATTAACTTCAAACGAGTCACAAAAATTCAGTGGTCTTTCTGCACTTTGGGGAGAATTTATTGTAGGACTTAAAGTTGAAGTGTTGAACAATCTATATCTTGGCTTGAACGCTCAGTTTAAATACTTAATAAGTCAAGACCAACCCGATAATTTTGAAAACCTTTATATTCCAGGCTTCCAAAAAACCTATGACAGTGGAGGTTTTGGTTTTGGTTATGGATATTCCATCTCGTATTTAATCCCGTTTTATAAAAAAAATAAATAGTTTTTTAATAAAAACAATATCCATGAGTTTATATAAATGTTGTGACATTAGATCTCAACTTTTGTAAACCTACCTTGCCAGCTTAAATTAAGCTGCTTTCTCTCCTATCTTATACAAATAACTATGTTAAAAAATAAAAAATATTTTATTTAGTTAGGATTCCTTACTATATTTGAATTGCAATAATGCAATAACTTAAATTTTTAAATTATGAGTAAATCCATTTTTTATCACGCAGGATGTCCTGTTTGCGTAAGTGCAGAACACGACATTGTAGACTTAGTTGGCAAACAAAACGTAGAGATTGTTAATATTGGTGAACACAGAAACAGAATTGAGGAGGCAGAAAAAGCAGGTGTTAAATCGGTTCCGGCCATGGTAACACCTACCGGAAATGTGTTGCATATTAATTACGGTGCTTCCATGGCAGAAGTTAAAGGTTAAAATGAAAGTATCTGTTTGGGACACTTATGTTCAAAGGGAAGATGGGGAAATCATGCATTTTGATATTTTAGTGCCCAACTTGGTCACTAATGAAGAAACCATTTTCAATTATGGCAGGACTTATTTAAAAAGCAAGCCATTTAAAACCGGTAAATTAACATCTAGCGAATGTAAATTCTGCCATATGGAACAAGCTACGGAAACCATTATCAATGCCATAAAAAACAAAGGCTTTTATATTATTGAAATGGAACATTGCAACTAATTTAATTAGGATGACTAACTTTGCCTATTGAGTGTGTGCTTGATAGGCAATTTTACAACTATAACATGAGCAATTCTATATTTAACCCAGAGTTTCAAAACCAAAGTACTTCCAGTAAAATTATTGTGGCCTTGGAACGCATTTCTGAGGCTTTTAAAGCCCTTTTGTGGAAAAAAGCCAAGGAATTTGGCTTGAGTCCCATACAAATTCAAATGTTGATTTTTATAGCGTATCACAAACAAGACTTATGCAATGTCAGTCATTTAGCCAAAGAGTTCAATGTTACAAAACCTACCATTAGTGATGCTGTTCGTGTGCTTTTAAAGAAAGAATATATTGCAAAGGATGTATCTAACTTGGACAGTAGAAGCTATTCCATATTATTAACCGAAACCGGAAAAAACCTTATAAAACAAACCGAAGATTTTGCACTTCCTATTAAATCCAAGTTAGATCTTTTGGAAACATCCAAACAGGACGATTTATTTCATTCCTTGAGCCAAGTTATATATAACTTAAATCAAATTGGCATTTTAACAGTGCAAAGAACCTGTTATGGCTGCAAATTTTATGAAAACAAGAACTCAATCCATTATTGTCAGTTATTGAACAAACCTCTTAAAGTTTCTGACATTAGAGTGGATTGTCCGGAATTTAACGCCAAAGAAGCTTCTTAATTATTGTATTTCGCTTTTTTGCTTCCTTCATACATCACGTATTTTACAAAACGTGCTTCCAATTTGGCATTTACCAAATGTATTTTTCTGGAAGGTCTTAACCCAACATGCTTTAATGCATCTAAGTTAGATGTTATAAACCAAGCGTCTGTTCCTGGATAGCCTTGTTTAAGTGTATCGCCAATATTTTTGTAGAACTCTTCCATCTCAATATCTAAACGTTCTCCATAAGGAGGATTAAAAACCATGTGCAGCTTATCTTCACCAGCTTTTTGGGTTTTAAAGAAATCTTCGTGCTTAATGCTTATGAATTCTTCCAGATGGGCATTTTTAATATTGTCCTTGGCTTTGGCCACAGCACTTGGGGATTTATCGTAACCCATAATTTTATAATGGAAATCCCTGGTTTTACTTAAAAGCGATTCTTCAATTTTTTCAAATAAATCCACATCCCAATCTGCCCAACGCTCAAAAGCAAATTCCTTACGCATTAAATTGGGAGGAATGTTACATGCTATCATGGCTGCTTCTGCCAAAATGGTACCACTTCCACACATTGGGTCCATAAAATCGCATTGCCCATCCCAACCGGAAAGCATCACCAAACCAGCCGCTAACACTTCATTGATTGGAGCAATGTTCGTGGCTGTTTTATAACCACGTTTGTGTAAAGAATCTCCAGAAGAATCCAAGGAAATATGACAGATTTGCCTGTCTATATGCACATTAATCTTTAGGTCTGGAAATTTTAAATCTACATTAGGCCTTTGTCCTGTAGTATCACGAAATTTATCTACCACAGCATCTTTGGTTTTTTGTGCCACATATAGTGAATGTGTAAAAACATTGGAATTTATTGTGGCATCCACTGCAAGGGTTCCTGTAGGTTTTAAATAAGGTTCCCAAGACATGTTGTAAATTTTATCGTATAGGTCTTTTTCATTGAACACTTTAAAGGTTTCTATGGGTTTTAAGATTTTTATAGCTGTACGTAAGCCTAAATTAGCTTTGTACATAAACCCTTTGTCTCCCGTAAAACTTACGTTTCTAACCCCTATTTTTACATCTTGTGCGCCAAGTTGTGTCAGTTCTTTTGCCAGTAATTCTTCAAAGCCAAATAAGGTTTTGGCAACCATTTTAAAATTATTCTCCATTGCAGACATTAAATAGATTGCAAAAATACAGTATTTTTGTGGCAACTTAAATGAAATGGGTTAAGGATTGAGCAATTGTTGAAGCTCTTTTTGTGGTTATCTGGAACAAAGTGACTTGGTAACAACATAAAAAGCGACTTGCGAAAGCCTGACGCTGTTTCGTGAAAACGAAGTAGCGTAACCCCAAAAAAAAATCCCATTTTTAGGGACATTTGATATGACCGAAAACACAACTAAATGGTATGCCTCTTGGTTTGATACACCTTATTACCATATTTTATATAAAGATAGGGACCATGACGAAGCACAAATGTTTATGGACAACCTTACCAATTATTTAAACCTACCCGAAGATGGAAAAATCCTGGACCTGGCTTGTGGCAAAGGCAGGCATTCTGTATATTTAAATTCTTTGGGGTATGATGTTACTGGTGTGGATTTGTCTGAAAACAGTATTGCCTACGCCAAACAATTTGAAAACGATAAGCTGCATTTTGAAGTGCATGACATGTGCCAACCTTACAATAAAAAATTTGATGCTGTTTTTAATTTATTTACCAGTTTTGGTTACTTTGACGATGAAGCTGATAATTTAAGAACCATAAACGCCATACAAGCAGATTTAAACGAATATGGTTTTGGGGTGATTGATTTTATGAACAGTGACTTTATTCTGAACAATTTGGTTCCTGAAGACACCAAAACGGTTGAAGGCATAAGGTTCCGCTTAAAACGTTATGTAAAAGACGGTTATTTGTTCAAAGATATTTTTTTTGAAGACAAAGGACAACACTTTGCCTTTCAAGAACGTGTAAAAGCCTTTACCTTAAAGGATTTTGAAACCCTTTTTGAAAAAGCAAACGTACATTTGCTGGATGTCTTTGGAGACTATAAATTGCGTAAGTTTGATAAAAATAGTTCTGAACGTTTGATCATGATTTTTAAATAAGTCGATAATCGGCATTAAACTTTTCTCAGGTTTCCCTGAGTTATTGGTTGCTTATGAATAAATACCTTTTACCTGTACTTGCTGTACTAATTGGCGCATTGATTGTTTTGCTTTTAAAACAAAAACGCAGTTTGTTTACCAAGCTCCTACTCTCTTTTAGTGGTGCTTTTTTATTGGCCTTAACTTTGTTTGATTTGTTGCCGGAAGTGTACCACCACTTGGATGCCAAATTAACCGGTTTGTATATTATGTTTGGTATTTTGCTTCAAATTATTTTGGAGTTTTTCTCTAAAGGAGCCGAACACGGACACATTCATATACATAAAGACAATACCCAATTTCCTTGGTTGTTGTTTATTAGTTTGTGTATCCATAGTTTTTTAGAAGGGTTTCCCATTCACCAACACAATGATATGGTTTATGGGGTTTTAATACATAAAATACCCATTGCAACCTTAATAACCAGTTTTTTGGTACAATCCAACTACAGCAAAATGCAAATTGCTGGTTTTTTAATATTTTTTGCTGCCATGACGCCTCTTGGAACATTTATATCCAACAACACAAGCTTGGCCGAACAATACATATATATCATTAATGCCATTGTTATTGGTATTTTTTTCCATATTTCCACGGTTATTTTATTTGAAAGTAGCGAAGGACATAAGTTTAATATGTCTAAATTATTGGCTATCATTTTTGGTGTGGCCATTGCTTACATGATATAATTTGAATTTAATAAATGAAAACGTTTTGTTTTTTGCAGAATACTAATGAATCCAGAAAACGTTTTATTCCTATGATAAAAAAATCATTTTTTATGGTTTTGAAATAAGTAAAACATTTGAATATATTACATTAAATGAAAAAGGTGTTACAAGGAGTAGGTTGAAGTTATCTAAAAAAAACGAAAGAGTATTTTAAAGATTTTGATGTGATTGAAGAAATAATAGTTGCCAAAGAATTCAAAAAATATATTCAATGGAAGAAATATTGGATCTTTATCATATTTATTGTTTTGATTGATTATGGAATCTATATTTATTAATATTTTCTGTGGATTGTTGAAAGTATGAAAATCTAAAACCTTAAATCGCTAATCGTAAATTAATTAGTATGTTCAGTAAAGAAGAATCCAGATTATTAAAGCAAGAATTTTGGACCAGTTTTGGGAAGTCGTTTCCAAGAAAATGGTTATTGTACGACACCAAAACAAAGGGCTTGAGTTTTAAATTTCATTTTGACACCAAACAAGCCTTGGTAGCTTTGGATTTAGAAGATCATCTGGAAAAACGCATCAATAATTGGGGAAATCTTATGGCATTAAAATCCATACTTTTGGAAGACTATTTACCAGACGCCATATTTGAGGAAGCATATGTTTTGGAAAACGGAAAAGAAATTTCAAGGGTGTATGTTCTCTTGGATGCTTCGGTTTCCATACATAACAAAAAATCCTGGCGCTTGGTCATGGAGTTTTTTTATGAAACCATGAGTAAGTTTGAAGCCTTTTTTGAAGAATACAAAGATATTATTAAAAGCTAACCAACCAAGACATGTTTAAAACCCAAAAACACACTTAACTAATTGCACATGAAGTTTTTTACTTTATCACTTTGCTTATTTATTACCCATATTCATTTGGCTCAAGAACGTGAATATATGGTTACTAAAAACAAAGATACCATTTACGGAAGTATAAAAAGAAGCTTTAATTTGTTTGATAAAGAAAATATTGGTTTTAAGATAGAGGATGCCACAGGTAAAAAAACCAAAATTGAAATTAGCGAGGTAAAAAGTTTAAAGTTGTATAATGGTGCAGATGGCGATAGTTACATAGTAACCATGTATGACACATGGTATCTAAAACGAATTGTTGAAGGAGAGATTGAAGTTTTTGAAATGCTAAGCACGCCTCTATTTTACGTCTCTAAAAACGGTTCTGAGTTAGAGTTTATTGATATGGGTATGCCTTTTGCCAGAAAAAAAGCACACGCACAACTAAGAGCATACATTAAGGACGATCCTGAGCTTTTAGAAGAATTCGATTCCATGCAAGGAACTGAAAAAAACATACTATACATTATAAAAAAGTATAACTCTTTAAAAGAATACAAAGTCAATTGATTGGATTTAAAAACTTAAATCACATAAAAAAACACCAACAAAAAATGGCAAATGGCACCACCCAAAACAAACAGGTGCCAAATAACATGGTTAAAAGGAATTTTATGAATGGCGTAAAAAACAATGCCTAAAGTGTAGAACAGGCCTCCTGCAAAGAGCAACAAGGTTCCATTGGTACCAATAAATTGGGCGAGATTTGAAAAATCGACCACTATTAACCAGCCCATGATTAAATACAAGATGACCGAAAAGACTTCAAACCTACCTGTAAAAAACAGTTTTAAAACCAAACCTAAAAGGGCAATGCCCCAAACCACCCAAAAAATGGGCCATCCTTTACTCTGTTCCAATGCAATAAGCGCAACAGGTGTGTAAGTTCCAGCTATTAAAAGGTAAATGCTAATATGGTCTATAATCCTGAAATAATGTTTTTGCTTTTCGGCTTGAACGGCATGGTAAAGGGTTGAGGAACTGAAGAGAATAATAATGCTTAAACCGTAAACTATAACGCTAAACAGGCTCCAGCTGGTTTTGTTTGAGTTATAAACAACCAACAACACCAAAGCCACAATGCCCATTAAGGCACCTACTGCATGTGTTAAGGCATTTAATCGTTCTTCAAAAAGGGTTTGTACACGCATTTAATTAAGCCATTTTTCGGTTAGCTCCAAAAAATCAAATTTAATGGCAGCATCCTGTCGTTCCAACTTACCACTCTGGAAGTTACGCTGTAAGACGTCTTCAATTAGATAGTCTTCTTTTACGTGTTCCGGATCGTAAATCTCTTTCAGGGAAATATTAAACAAATTGGCTGTACTGTTAAACCAAAAAGCACGCCAACCACTTCGCAACCTTTTAATCAAATCGAAAGTGGTTTCTCCCGTTTGCCTGTAAATAAGCTTAACCAAGATTTGACCTTCGGTCCTGGTTAACTGCTTGAGCTCTTCGGCAAATTCATCTTCTATATAACTTTGAATGATTTTAGCATATTTTTTTTGATCGCTTTTTTTCTTGATGGAAGCCATTCGCTCGTTTAAAGTTTCCAAGCGTTCGGCAGCCAATTTGGCATACGGATAGACTTTAATGGTTTTTCGTCTTAAAATCAAATAGCGTTTACGGTCTTCGTTGCTGTCAAATTTCAATTTATGGAGCAGCAAGACTTCGTTTAAATTGATAGCCGTGTGTGGAATGGTATCGCCTTCAAAAAAAATATATTCCACATCAACATCTTCAGTGTCAAGGGAATCTATTTGACTTTGGGCAAAAAAGGGAAAGCATAAAAGTATGTAAACCAGTTTTCTCATATTCAATTTTCACGCAAATGGACTTGGTGACTTTAAGAAAGCATAAATCTAAAATCGTTCCAAATTCCATGGTAAAATTAATAATTTACCATAGCATTAACCTTAAAATACTATTAATATTATTATTTTAGTGCAAAATAATTTAACATGGCAAAAAAGAGCATATTAAACAAAAAATCGATTGATTTTTTAGAATCATATTTAAATAATGCCTCTCCAACAGGTTACGAATGGGAAGGGCAAAAAATCTGGATGAAATATCTAGAACCTTATGTGGATGAGTTTATAACAGACACTTATGGAAGTGCTGTAGGAGTTATAAACCCAAAGGCAAAATTTAAGGTGGTAATAGAAGGACATGCCGACGAAATTTCGTGGTACGTGAACTATATTACAGATAACGGATTGATATACGTTATTAGAAATGGCGGAAGTGATCACCAGATTGCACCTAGTAAAATAGTAAACATACATACCAAAAAAGGTATTATAAAAGGTGTTTTTGGCTGGCCAGCCATTCATACCAGAGATAAAAGCAAAGAGGAAACTCCCAAACCAGAGAACATTACTATTGATGTTGGGGCAAAGGATAAAGCTGAAGTTGAAAAAATGGGCATCCATGTGGGTTGTGTGATTACTTATCCAGATGAATTTCACATCCTTAACAAGGATAAGTTTGTTTGTAGGGCCTTGGATAACAGAATGGGAGGTTTTATGATTGCCGAAGTGGCACGATTGTTACACGAGAACAAAAAGAAACTGCCTTTTGGACTATATGTTACCAATTCGGTACAGGAAGAAATAGGTTTAAGAGGTGCTGAAATGATTACCCAAACCATTAAACCCAACGTGGCCATTGTTACAGACGTAACTCACGACACCACGACTCCAATGATCGATAAGAAAAAAGAAGGGCATTTGGAACTTGGCCTAGGACCTGTGGTGGCTTATGCACCAGCAGTGCAACAAAAGCTTAGGGATTTAATAACAGACACAGCTGAAGAAAAGAAAATACCGTTTCAACGTTCTGCTCTTTCCAGAGCTACAGGAACAGATACAGATGCCTTTGCTTATAGCAATGGTGGTGTAGCTTCAGCATTGATTTCTTTACCACTTCGTTACATGCATACCACTGTAGAAATGGTACATAGAGAGGATGTAGAAAACGTTATCAAACTGATTTACGAAACGCTTTTAAAAATAGAAGATGGCGAAACATTTTCGTCCATAAAAAAAAACTGTCATTGAGAGTTTTGTAAAA